>CAZWBZ010000004.1:0-62672 GCA_964632605.1 uncultured Candidatus Saccharibacteria bacterium | reverse complement strand
CAAAACCCCAAATATTTGGGGTTTTGTTTTGTTAAATAAAGAATATTATTCTTCTTTTTTAGTATTATTGTGCCCTGAAGCATCAACTTCATATGAAGTATTTTGAGCTTCAAAGAAATTAACTAGCTCGTAAACATCATTTGCTGTAGACATCCATTTTGCAGGGTTAGACACGTTGTAGTGTGCTGGCAAGCCTAACTCTTCTAGGCGACGGTCTGCAATAAATTGAACATATTGGTTTACGTAATCAGCATTTAGTCCAAGTATTCCACGTGGGAATAAATCTTTGTTGTAATTACACTCCAAATCTACACCTTCGATAACAATAGCGCGAATTTCTTCTGCGAATTCTTCAGTTAATAATTCTGGGTTTTCTTCCAGTGAATTCATTATTAAACCAATACCGAATTTTAAATGAAGAGATTCATCACGTACAACCCAGTTAATCATAGATCCAAGGTTACGAAGCAAGTTACGCTGACGGAAAGAAAGAGCAACCATAAACCCAGTGTAAAACCATACACCTTCCATAACTATGTTTGTAGCTACAAGGTTACGGATAAAATCTTTTTTACCAGCAACTGTTTCTATATCTAGATTTGTTTCAGTCATGCGAACTAGATACTTTTCAATGAAAGCTTCTTTTGCTTTCATACTTTCAGTCTCTAGGTGAACTTTGTATACTTCTTCGCGGTCTAGTGGAAATGTTTCTAGAACGTATTCAAAAGCTACGCAGTGGTTTGCTTCTTCCCACATTTGTTTTGCTAAATATAGGTGAGCAGAAGGAGCTTTAACATAAGGATAAACTCCCAGTGCCAAAGAGCGGTTTACAATAAGCTCTGCTGGGTTAAAGAAAGCCATAAGAAATGACAATGCGTGTTTTTCGTCATCAGTCATTTTTTTCCAATCGGCTAAATCTTCACCTAGAGCAATTTCATGTGGGAACCAAGTATTACGAACTGCTTGTTGATACAAATCATATGCCCATTTGTGTTGCATTGGGTGCAAGGTTGTATCTGCTGGAGCTGGTTTTCCTAAAAGCATATTTTATTTATTCACGGAGTCCGTGAAGTATATTAATAATTTATATTATTGGCATCCTTCACAAAGAAGAGCATCTTGCGGGTCTACCGGAGCGTGTACTTTTACGACAGGCTGATCATTATGAGCTGGAATTACTACATCAGATTGAGAATCAGTAGCAACAAGTGGATCAACAGATTCTATATTTTGAGCAGGAAGTGTTTTCATCTTTAGAGCGCCGAATCCAATCTTACCCATACTTTGAGATTTGTTTACGGAAACAGTACTTTGTTCTGCTGTGTGACGAGGCTTCATGTGCAAGTAATAAGTAGTCTTAAGACCTTTTTGCCAAGCTACATTATAAATCTTTGTAACTTCATCAATATCGCGAGTCTCAAGATACATGTTTCGAGAGATAGCTTGGTCTACCCATTTTTGAGCGCGAGCAGCTACTTCGATGAATGCATAAGGAGAGACAGAAAAAGATGTTTTATAAATGTGCTTGATGTGGTCAGGAATTTCAGGGATTTCACTAATGTCCCCTTGGTTTGCTAAGATTTTCGAGCATACTTTATCCCAAAGATTTTCCTTCTTAAGATCGTGTACAAGGTTGGGGTTTACTTCTAAATATTTTCCAGAAATTTTATTACGAGAAAACATTTGAGCAAAACGTGGGTCGATACCAGGAGAAGTTCCAGCAACAAGACCAATGTTTGCATTTGGTGCTATAGCCATAACTGTAGCGTTACGAACACCATTTTTTACTTTAGTGCGCAAGTTATCCCAATCAACAATTGGATTAACAAGTGCCGCAACCTTTGGAACAGTTAGTTCTTCGCCGCGTTCGTATTCAAGAACAGCTAGTGTATCTACTGGTACCATACCTCGTGACCAACCAGATCCAGGGAAATTTTTATAAGCTCCGCGTTCTTGTGCCAAGTTAGCAGATTCATCTATTGCGCAGTATGAGATAAATTCAAATACTTTATCTGCAACATCGTAAGCTTCTTGGTCTTCGTAAGAAAATCCCATTTGTTCTATTGTGTCAGTAAAGCCCATAAGACCAAGACCGATAGCGCGGTTTTCACTGTCAGCACGTTTTGCTTCTTCGATTGGTGGTTTGTTTACATCGATAAGATTATCTAGTTGACGCAAAGCCAAGCGAGTAGATTCTTCTAGTAGTGGCCAGTTTATTTCTTTGCCAGTTAAATGCTTCGAAAGGTTAATAGAGATCAAGTTACAAACTGCAACGTTGTCGCGGTCAGTAGGCAAAGTAATTTCTGTACAAAGATTAGAACAGTGGATTGTACCAGTGTTGTTATTAAGCGCGCGAGCGTTAATAGTATCTTTCCATGTTAGCCATGGGTGTGATGTAGTCTCAAGCATTACAATAATGTTTTTGTATTGTTGAGATGCTGGCATTTTTTGCCATAGCTTTATCTCGCCACGTTCTGCCATTTCGCAGTATTCATTATATCTTTTTGCAAAAGCATCTCCATAAAGTTCGTTAAGATCTTTAACATCTTTAGGGTCGAAAAGATACCAGTCTAGCCCTGCATTAACACGGCGCATAAATTCATCAGAGATAAATACGGCAGTATTAGCAGTACGAGCGCGTCTATAGTCATCCCCTGCATTTTGCTTCAAGTCCAAGAAGTCTTGGAAATTAAGATGCCAGTTTTCCATATAGAAACACAAAGCTCCTTTTTTCTTACCACCACGTTGTACAGCGCGTACAGCAGAGTCGATAATATGCAAAAATGGAATTGGACCACTGGATGCTGTGTTATTAGATGAAAGCATACTACCTTCGGCGCGAAGTTTTGTAACAGAAAGACCAATACCTCCGGTTGCCTTAGAAAGTAGTAATACATCAGAAACAGTCTTTCCGATATGTTCCATGTCATCATGGACTTCCATTAGATAACAGTTAGACAAACTAGATTTATTTGTACCAGCTCCAATGTTTGTAGAACCAGCAGAAAGATATTCAAGTTTTGACATCTTTTCATAAAACTTTTCAGCCCAAGTGTTTGGATCTTTTTCCACTACAGCCATAGCCATAGCAATACGCATCCAGAAATATTGAGGAGTCTCTACAGCGTGACCATCTTTACCTTTTGTAAGATAACGGTTTTGCATAGAAGAAAGTCCAGAATAGTAGTACAGCTCATCGCGAGATGTATCCAAAACTTTTGAAAGACGTTCTAAATCAAATTTAGATCCAAGATCAGCGTGGAGCATTCCAGCTTCTACGCCGTCATGAATGAATTTTGAAAATCCTTCTTGGTGTAAATCCATAAAGCGTTCTTCGTCGTAAGTACCAAGAACTCTTTTATAAATAACCTTTAAAAGAAGACGTGTTGCGATTTTATCAAATTCGATATCTTCTTGAGCATTTTGAAGAGATGCGTTAATCGTAGCAATATCTAGCTCATCCGTCGTGATACCATCGTATAGCGTAAGTTGAGTCTCAGAAGCAATTTGCATTACTTTTGCAGTAACATCAGTAAGACCACTAGCTGCTCTTTCTATAGAGCGGTTAATATGGTCGGCATTGAACGGCTCTTTTGTGCCGTCACGATGGGTTATATTGATCGACATGGGGCTTGATAAATTATGTTAACGACTAATACGGACTTGTCCGCTTGGACTATCATAATAACAAAATTCGAACCCAAAAAGAACAGTGGATAACCAAGATTTTGGCACATTTTTAGTTTCTAAAACCATAGATTAAACGCGTCAATACACCAAGCTAAAATGCTTTCCAAGGAAAGCATTTTAGAGAGATTTTTTTATTTTTTTCCAAAAAACTGAAACAAAGTTTAGAACCAGCCCAAAAGAAAAGCAAATGTAAACAAAACCCCTAGTACACCAAGAACAGGATGAATCTTCCAAAGAATGATATCAGCAACGATAATAAGCAAAAAGTATATATAACCGATACTTTGGATTGTAAATAGAACTTTTGAGAAAAACATATTAATTTTGTGCGTCAATTACTGACGGATTAGCTTCTAATTCAAGTGGCTGAACTTCTGGTAAAATAGAACCCCCAGCTATTTCTGAAGATACCAAACTACTATTAGTTAGCTTTTTATACATAACCATTTGAGAGATAACAACTATTGGAATAGCCAAGAAAAGACCAACCAAAAGGGCTAATATTCCCAAGATAACAATACCCATCCCAACAATAGAGACCCATAAAATTCGGCCTGTATTCCCTTTTGTGGATGACCAAGAAGCTTTGATACTTTCTTTAACTCCATAACCTTTTTCTAAAGCAAAATACTTTGCAAACATTAGGCGCAAAGTTAAATGCAGCATTACTGCAAACAAAGCTCCTATAAAGACAGCAGCAACTATGGCTTTAGCTATTCCAGAAAGTCCTGTAAAACCAATAGTCATCGCAATAATAATCATTGCAAAAAATACAGGTGCTATTATTAGCTTTGAAACAATTTCAGCCCAAAGTGTTTTAAATCCATTAACAGGCCAAGTAAAGAAATCTTTAACAGTTATAGCTTCTTCTTTTATAATCTTAAACACAGCATTATACATTGCCATTGAAAGATAAACAGACCCAAAGAGGCTAATAAGACTTCTTAGGGTTCTAAACGAATGAGTCTTTTCATTAGGCTCGATCATTGCAACAACCATAAAAGCAAAAATTGATGCAGCAAAAGGAAGAAAGTTCTTCTTTGCCTTTTCAAAAGAATAAGAGAAAATCTCTTTGATATTTAAAACTACTTTATTTTCCATATACACAATTATACCATGCTAATAAAAAACAATAAAACCCTCGATAAGAGGGTTTTATATGTTAGTCAACGATTTGGATTCCCATAGAGCGAGCTGAACCAGCAATGATTTTAACTGCACCTTCTAGATCTTTAGCGTTTAGATCTTGCATTTTTCTCTTTGCAATTTCTTCTGCTTGTGCGCGAGTTATTTTACCTGCTTTACTTGTTCCTGTTTTACCAGCACCTTTTTCAAGGCCGGCTGCTTTTAGGATCATACCAGTTGTAGGAGGAGTCTTGATTACGAATTCGTAAGTACGATCTTCGTAAACTGTTAGTTTTACACCAACTGTTTCTCCTGCGTATTCTGTAGATGCTGCGTTGAATTTTTGACAAAATTCAGCGATGTTTACACCAGCTTGACCAAGAACTGGACCAAGTGGAGGCGCAGGTGTAGCTTTACCTGCTGGAGCTAAGAATTTTACATTCTTTATTATTTTTTTTCCTTGTGCTGCCATAAAATTTATTAATTATTTTTGTCGCCCCGGGAGAAGCGTGCTCGCGACATATATTTCGAGCCCCGGAAACGAATCTGTTAATGTAACTATATCTTCTTTATTTGTAAGAAATCAAGCTCTACTGGAGTCTCGCGACCGAACAGTGATACTAAGACTTTTACTTTACCGTGAACTGTATCAACTTCGGAAACGATACCTTCTAAATCTTTAAATGGACCGTCTGTAATACGAACCGGTTCGTCTACGCTGTACATTGAAGTATATTCAGCAACAGTGTCTTTATTTATAGTTTTAAATAGTACATCTACTTCGTCTTGTCTTAGCGGAACTGGGTTAACCCCTGCCCCTACGAAACCTGTAACTCGTGGAGTGTTTCGAACTACGTACCAAGAATCATCTGTTACGATCATGTCTACTAGAACATATCCTGGGTAAGTTTTTTCTTCTACTTCGACACGTTTACTTCCTTTGATTTTAATCTTCTTTTCTGTAGGAACAACAACGTTAAATATCTTTTCCTGCATTCCTAGTGAATCAATACGTTGTTTTAAATTACGAAGAACTGCATTTTCGTATCCTGCGTATGTATGTACTGCATACCAGTTACGATTTCCTTCACCTTGTTTTGCCATATATTAAGTGTAATTAAAACTATTAAATGCCTAGAGCGCGAGCAAGTCCAAATTTAAAAAGAGAATCAAACACGCCAGATAGATACCCAACAAGAATAGCCACAACTACAACAATTGCGGTGTGAGTAAAGGTCAATGGCCACTTTGGCCAAACAACATTTTGTAGTTCGACTTTAGTTTCCTTTAGATAATTGGTTATTTTCTGCATAAGTGTATAAAAAATTAACGGGCAATTTTAAAAGCCCGCTAGGGCCTTATGTGAATATACTACCCTAAATAACCCCAAAAGTCAAACAAACTAAAACCCCCTAAATCAGGGGGTTTTAGAAAAAAACTTTATATTTATTAGCGGATTTCGTAAACGATAGTTACGTTAGATTGGTATTTGTTCTCTCCTGTTGGCATTTGAGGTGCAATAGATTTCTCCATACCACTAGCCATCATAGCATCAGCACGGTAAGCCATAGGATATGCTCCTCCTCCGTTTTCAGAAAAGCTTTGGATACTGCCAAGTTTTACACCTAGTTGTTTTGCTAGTGTTGCAGCTTTTACCTTTGCATCTACGATAGCATCTTGGCGAGCTTTGCCGTTTGCTGCGTCTTCGTCAGCTAGTGTAAAGTCTGGACCGTATACATTACTAGCACCCCATTCTGCTAATTTTGCAGTGATTTCTCCAGCCTTATCAAGATCTTTAACTTTTACAGTTACACTTTGACTAAATGTGTATCCAGAGATTTTTGGATTTGAAACAGGACATTTATATCCGTAACATGGAGCTGAGTATTCGTATTTAGGTGAGATAGAAAGATTTGTAGTTTTTAAATCTTTTGTATCACTCATACCGTAATCTTTCTTTAGAGCGTCGATTATTGTATTTATAACTGTAGCTCCAGCATCAGATGCCTCTTTTTGAGTCTTACCTTCTTTTTCTACAGAGAAAGAAAATGTTGCAGTATCAGGTACGGCAAAAAATTCCCCTGTTCCAGACACTGTAATAGTTGCTGGCATTTTATCTTTAGATGAACCGTTAGACCAATTTTTTGCACCAGCCAAAAAGAATAGACATAGAGACACAATAGTCACAATGACCAAGCCTTGGCTTATTTTTTTATTTTCGAACATATTAAACATACTTTTCTGAATAATTACCTTGTATGTTTGTATTATAACACAGGCCTAAGCGTGGTTATTTATATCAGAAGAGATCTTCCCATCCGTCAAGAAAATGGTCCGATCAGCCAATTTTGCGTATTCTGGCTCGTGAGTAACCATAACAATAGTTTGACCTTCTTTATTTAAATCCAAAAATACTTTTATTATTTGGTCAGATGTTTCAGAGTCCAAGTTAGCTGTCGGTTCGTCAGCAAAAAGTACGCTTGGAGTATGAGCAATAGCCCGAGCAATAGAGACGCGCTGCTGCTGACCACCAGAGAGCTGTGATGGTAAGTTATGCATTCTGTCTACTAACCCAACTTTCTTTAAAGCTTCCATTGCCTTTTCTGTTGCTATTTTATAATCATAGCCGAGCATTAAAAGAGGTACCATTACATTCTCAAGAGCAGAAAGAGATGGCAATATTGCATAGTCTTGGAAAATATAACCCAAAGTCTTAAGACGCATGTTGCCTTTTTCTTTTTCATTTAACGTATGAGAGTCAACACCGTTTATTATTATCTCACCTTTGGTTGGGTCATCCAGAAGTCCAAGTTGGTATAGCAGTGTAGATTTACCAGAACCAGATTTACCAGAAATAGTTAAAAACTGACCTTCGGGAATACTAAAAGAAACATCCTTTAGGGCTGTTATTGGTGAATCCCCATTTTCAAATATTTTATATAAGTTTTTTATTTCTATCATATTATCTTCCTAGAATTGCTCCTAATGTATTTTGTTTCGCTACAATACGCGCTGGAATATAGCCTGCAATAATTGTAGTTATCATCAGCAGTAGTACGCGTTTCATTGTACCTGGAACCGTAGCCACAAGTATTCCATCAGAGAATGGGAAATCTATCGGGTTTGCAGCAAAACCTGGTTTTATAAAACCAAATACAAGTATTACTCCAACAAGAGACCCTAGTGCTGCATAGAACACAGACTGGTACATATAAGAAAAAATAATAGCGCGTCGAGTAACACCAATACCTTTTAGGATACCAATAAAACGTCTGCGTGTAATAGCATTAACAAAGATAACAATAAATATTGTAATCGATGCCACGATAAGACCAATAGAAGAAATAGCATTACCCAATATTGCAAAAGTCTGCTGAATATCTTTAAGGAATTTTGGCTGCGCTTCTATAGAAGTTTGAATGCGAGCGTATTCACCAATACCAGAAGACATTAGGGCATTTTTGGCTAAATCTTCCCCTACTCCGTCGTTTAAAGTAATAGCAATTTCATTATAAGTAAGAAGAGACGAGCCAATCATTTTACGTAGCTCAGACTGGTTCATGAATACACGTGCGTCTACTTCGTTAACTTTGGACTTTAGGAATCCGCGTACAATAAATTCTTTTTCACTATCACCAACTTTAATAGCAACGGTGTCTCCAATTTTAAGACGCTTGATTGCAGTAAACCCAGGAAATTCAATAGGAGTTTCTTCGTTATAAAGTAAACTTTCACCTATCAATACACCCTCTGGATCATTTGAAGACAAATATGTACCTTTTGTAATAGCAGTAGAAAGTTTTGTAACCTTGTCTTCTTGTTCTGGAATTATACCAACAAGTCCCGCGCCAACAGCGTTAGGTAATTCATCTTTGAGTAAAGTCTTTCTAAATTCTGCGGTAACTCTACCTGACCCAGTAACTCTCGCGCTGTATTCTTTGAGCCCCGGAGTATTTTGTACAACTTTTTCTACTTCGATACTTTGGTCAATATAGTCTCGGTTAATAAAAGAACTAATGAAGATATCTCCGGTGTTTCTTTTTTTGTTAGCATCTACAGAGCCTTGGATAAGACCAACCAAAATACCAGACACAACGACCAAGTTAAGAAAAGTAAAAATCATCACAAAAACGATAAGCACTGTAGTCCATTTGTTTGCACGCTTAACATCACGCTTGGCCAAAAACCAACCGACGCGCATATCGTTTTTTATGAAATAAGATTTTTGTGTTTTATCCATTTAGTTTTTATTTTGTCTTAAACAAAACTTTTTCACTACCTGTTAGGCCGTTTAAAATTTCAGTCAAAGCGCCGTCCCCTTGGAAACCAACAGTAACAGGAGTATTTGAAGTCTTTGCTGATTTTTCATTAGTTACAAGCATAACATAGCGAGAACCATCTTCGTTTGAATAAACAGTTCTATTTGGAACAACAACTACATTTGCTTTTTCTTGAATCAAGATAGAAAGATTTGCAGTAGAACCATTTTTAATCTTATCCATTCCTGTTACGATTTTTGCTTTGATTTTGTAGTTTACAATATTGCCGTCTTTTGTAGGAGACCCATCAATATGAGTTACCTCTGCTGTAAAGATATCACTTGAACCCAAAGTATCCACTGTAAATGTTACAACTTGGCCAATATTAATAAGACCGATATCTGCTTCGTTTATGTCAGCTTCTAGAAATAGACTGCCTTTATCTTGAAGAACGATAGCTATTTTTTTAGACTCTACATTCTCTCCAGCACTAATATCAAGCTTTGTAATATAACCAGACATTGGAGCGCGGATTATTTTATCTTCGTAAATACCTTGGGCTGCTTGTACGCGGCCTTGCGCTATTAAAACATCAGCTTCACGTGCTGCAATATCAGACGGACGAGCTGCTGCTTTCTTAAGACCCAGGTTTGCCTCGGCACTATCTACTGCGGCTTGAGCTGTCTCTAACGCTAAAGACTTTGTTTCCATTGCAGAATTTAAAATACTTAGGTTTGCACTGTAAGATACGCTTGCAGTGTTTGGAATTTTTACTTTCCATGTTTCATTAGAGCCTGAAGTAGATGTAGCAAATTGTATATACAAGCCCTGGCTACCTAAAGCAATTGGACCATTTGTACTAATAGAGAAAGAACCACTATCTCCTGATGTTGAAGTATAAGAAGCGTAGCTACCAGCTCCTGTTGGATAAGTATTCACAGTATATTCATCTTCGTTTGCACCAGAATAAGTACCACTAATAGTAGGTGCAGTTGTACTAGAATTTGTCAGACTAGACACAGCAGTAAGACCACTAGAATACAAATTTGCTTTAGCATTTTTAACCAAAGTATTTTGCAGTTTTTCAGTATTAGTATAAGAACGTTTTGCATTTTCAAGAGATACTTCTGCAACTTTAACTTCTTCAGATGTTGAACCCTCTATTGTTCTTGCTAGTGCTGCCTGTGCTGATTTTAATGCTCCATAAGCTTGATTAAGTTGCCCAAGTTCTGAACCAGCATTTAAGCTAGCCAGTATTTGACCTTTTGAAACTTTTTGACCAAGTGTTGCATTAACACTTTGCACACGTCCAGGATTATTAAACGACAATTCCAGGTTAACTACAGAAGTAACATCCCCTGTTGCTTTTACAGTTTTTTGTAAATTTTGAACTTTAACTTCTTCAACAATTTCTGTCTTTGGGTCAAAACCATCAGGAATAATTTTAGAGATTACAATAAGCAGAACAACTGCAATTAAAGCTACCATTTTCCATTTTTTCTTCAAAAAGTCCAGTTTAGGGGCAAAAAAAGAGATTAATTTATCTTTCATACCCTGTTATATTACCACATTTAGGTAATATAGTAAAAACCCGCTTTTCAGCGGGTTTTTACTATATAGTAGTTATATTATTTGCGAGCTGCAACAATATCTTTTTCTACGTTTGGTGGAACAATATCATAACGAGCAAATTCCATAGTGAATGATGCGCGTCCTTCGGTCATAGAACGAAGAGAGTTAATGTATCCAAACATTTCAGACAATGGAACGATTGCGCGAACAACTTTGTTCATACCGCGATCTTCCATACCTTCTACTAGTCCACGTTTTGAAGAAAGGTTTCCTGTTACGTCTCCCATGAATTTCTCAGGAGTAACAACTTCTACTTTCATCATAGGTTCTAGGATTACAGGACGAGCCAGTTTACATGCATCTTGGATAGCCATTGAAGCTGCGATTTTGAAAGCCATTTCGTTAGAGTCAACATCGTGGTAAGAACCATCATATAGCTCGACTGAAACGTTAACCATTTTAAATCCTGCAACAACACCACGATCCAAACCTTCTTTAAATCCTTTCTCACAAGCTGGGATGTATTCATTCGGAATAGCACCTCATTTGATTGTGTTGATGAATTCAAAGTGATCATCACGCTTTGTATTTTTTGGCAGATCATCTTTATCAACAGACATGTCCATTGGTTTAATACGGATACGAGTGTGTCCATAGTTACCACGTCCACCAGATTGTTTGATGTATTTACCTTCTGCTTCTGCAGGGTTAGTGATAGTTTCTCTGTATGCCACCATTGGTTTACCAACGTTTGCTTCTACAGCGAATTCTCTCTTCATACGGTCAACAATGATTTCAAGGTGAAGTTCTCCCATACCTGCAATGATTGTTTCGTTTGTTTCTTGGTCAGTAGAAACCTTGAATGTTGGATCTTCTTGAGCCAAACGTGACAATGCCATACCCATTTTTTCTTGGTCAGCTTTTGTCTTTGGTTCAATACGAAGTGACACAACTGGTTCTGGGAATACGATACGATCAAGTTCGATTGGATTTGATTCAGAACAAATAGTATCAGATGTAATAGTATCTTTAAGACCTACAGCAGCTGCGATTTCTCCAGCGAAAACTTTTTTAACTTCTTCACGATCGTTAGCATGCATACGCAAGATTCGGCCAACACGTTCTTTGTTTCTTGTACGTGGATTATAAACGTATGAACCTGATTCCAAAGAACCAGAGTAAACACGGAAGAATACCAATTGTCCAACGTATGGGTCAGAAGCTAGCTTGAAAGCAAGAGCAGCAAAAGGTTCTTTGTCATCTGCATGACGTACCATTGGAGTATCATCTGCTGGGTTAATACCTGGGATTGGAGGAATATCAAGTGGTGATGGAAGGTAGTCCACAACAGCATCTAGCACTAGTTGGACACCTTTGTTCTTAAGAGCACTACCAGCAAATACTGGAAAGATTTCGTTAGCAATAACAGCCTTACGCAAAACTGTCTTTAATTTATCAACTGGAATTTCCTTACCTTCTAGGTAATCATTCATCATTGCTTCATCATTAAGTGCAATTTTTTCGATAAGTTCTGCGCGGTATAGTTCCACGTCGGAAGTCATGTCAGCTGGGATTTCAGTTGCAATAACTTTGTTTCCCATTTCTCCTTCGAATTTGTAAGCAGTCTTAGTTAAAAGATCTACTACTCCTTCATGGTTTTCTTCAAGTCCAATTGGAAGCTGTGCACGCACTGCTTTCTTTGAAAGACGATCAAGAATAGATGCAAAAGATTTTTCGAATGATGCACCTGTACGGTCTAATTTGTTAATGAAACAAATACGAGGAACATTAGCTTCATCAGCGTAACGCCAGTTAGTCTCACTTTGAGGTTCTACTCCTGCTACACCATCAAATACAACAACAGCACCGTCGAGTACACGAAGAGAACGTTTTACTTCTACAGTGAAGTCGATGTGCCCAGGTGTGTCAATAATGTTGAAACGTACTTTTTTGTTTTTGTCTCCTGGTGCGTATGTTGGTTGCCAGAAACAAGTAACAGCCGCAGAAGTAATTGTAATACCGCGTTCTTTTTCTTGTTCCATCCAGTCAGTTGTAGTTTCACCATTGTGAACTTCACCGATCTTGTGTGATACTCCGGTATAGTAAAGAACACGTTCTGATGTAGTAGTTTTACCAGCATCAATGTGTGCAATAATCCCGAAATTACGAACCTTTTCTAGTGGATAATCTCTCTCCATATATAATTATCTTTTTGTTTTATTTTTATAAAATTACCAAGCAAAGTGAGCAAAGGCTTTGTTAGATTCAGCCATTTTGTGTGTATCACTGCGTTTCTTTACAGCGTTACCTTCGTTCTTAGAAGCCAAGATTAGTTCGTCTGCTAGACGTTCTGCCATTGGTTTACCTTTTACAGCGCGAGCTGATGTGATGATCCAACGGATAGCAAGAGCTTGCTGACGTTCTTTTCTTACTTCACGAGGAACTTGGTAGTTAGCTCCACCGATACGGCGAGAACGAACTTCGATAAGTGGTGAAGAATTTTTAATAGCAAGATCAAAAACTTCCAACGGGTTTGGGTTTCCTGTTTTTTCTTTAATTATATCAAAAGCTCCGTAAACGATAGTGTTTGCAGTATTTTTCTTACCATCAAGCATGATAACGTTTATGAATTTAGATAGTTTTTCTGAGTTATAGTTACGGTCTGGACCGACTATATTTCTGTTTGTTACTTTTCGTCGCATAATTTCAATCTAAATATTATTTCTTTTTAGCGCCAGTGTCAGCTCCTGCTTTAGGACGCTTTGCACCGTATTTACTACGCTCTTTGCGACGCTTGTCGACTCCTGACGCGTCAAGACGACCACGAACGATGTGGTAACGTACTCCGATAAGGTCCTTTACACGACCACCGCGGATCATAACCACAGAGTGTTCTTGCAAATTGTGTCCCATACCAGGAATGTAAGCTGTAACTTCCATACCGTTTGTTAGACGCACACGAGCGATCTTACGTACAGCAGAGTTAGGCTTTTTTGGAGTTGTAGTAGTAACTTTTGTACATACCCCACGCTTAAATGGAGATGGGTATAATACAGGTCGATTATGAAGTTGGTTAAATCCGCGCGCTAAAGCCACGGCTTTCGATTTTCTCGAAACCTTCACTCTACCTTTTCGAACTAGTTGATTTACTGTTGGCATTTATTCTTAAGTACTTTTACCCGCCAGATATTCGAATAACCGTACACTACTATTAAAACGCGCAATGCGCGCTTGTGAATACAAAGTAACATAAGAAGCCATAAATAGCAAGAGAAATCCCTCTCCTAATTCAGGAGAGGGATTTTTAGCAAATTTTTAGTTAATTTTGTGTAATTCTATATCAAATATAAGGGTAGATCCGCCTGGAATTGGGCCATAATCGTTCGGTCCGTAACCAAGACTGGATGGTACGGTAAGACGTCTTTTTTCGCCTACTTTCATACCCAGCAGGCCCTCGTCCCATCCTTTTATAACCATCCCGCCATCAACAGTAAAAGAGAATTGCTGCCCGCGCTTGTATGATTCATCAAAGACTGTACCGTTAGTGAACATACCACGGTAATCAACGCTTACAGTATCTCCTGATTTTACAGCAACGCCTGTTCCCTCTTTTTGTATTTCGATAACAAGACCACTGTCTTTTTTAATAACTTGTTTTGCTTCCACTTTATTTACATCTTTTTTGCCTAATAATTCAGAACCAGTAGGAACAGCATTTACATCTGTTTCTGTAACAATTCCGTTTTCTACCTGAGGAGCAGGAACTGTTTTACCAAATTTTTTATATCCAATAATAGAAAGAATGACTACTATTAATACAATAATTATCCCAATGATAGTGTGTGCGTCTTTTTTAGTTTGCATATATAAATATTATCTAAAAAAATTATTCTTGTACAGAATCACTTTTAACAAGTCTAATAACCCAAGGGAAAAGATATTCTACTGCAATAGAGAAAACTATTACTAAAGTAATTATTAAAATATACTCCATTCTTAGATAAGCCGCCGCAAACAAAGCCAAAGACCCCACCATAATGGCACTATCGTGACGATTATAAACTTCCAATATATAAGATCTTATGTGTGCATGAGGAAGAAAACCAATTTTCCCAAAAAGAGTAAAAAGCATAGCAATAGAAACCATTGCAATAATTGTTACAAAAAGAGTAACTACTCCACCAAATGGAAGTAATGCTACAAGGGCGCTAAATGGAATACTTGCCCCAATAATCAAAAAGGCTACCATAACAAAAATAGATTCAGCTTTTGCAAGAACATGTTCTTCTGGGTTTTGTTTTGAGTCACGAATTGTAACAAGTAGACCCATGATACCTGCAGCAATAAATGGATTTGCCCCAACCATTAAAGAAATGGCTAAGATTATAGAAAGCAAAGTCAAAGTATAGAGGTTTTCTTTATTAGACTGCCCAGCTGCTACCCACATATTATGATGTCTATGTAAAAGATAAGCACCAAGAAGACCGACTAAAACTCCATACACACTACTAGTGATAGCTGAGCTATATATAGCCAAGTTTGCTGAGATATTTAAAATACTGTCTGGCAAAACACGAGAACTAAATAGTAGGAAGTTATAAATAATAACAAGCAAAGTCATGTCGTAAGAGAAACGAACTGTGCCCATATTAGAAAGTAATTTTCCAGGGACATGTGCACCCAAAAGTAGAAGTATCGCACTGGCTGAATAATTCATAGCCACAGATAAATCTGGGAAAAACATTTTTAAGCAAAAGTTTGTAACAACAAACAAAACGATAGCTATTACTATCCCGGAAAATATATTTTTCCAAAATATTTTTCTAGGGGCGTTATTATCTACCATTAGTCCGCGACGGAACACAGCAAAAGCAGTAGCTGCAGTACCCACGACTAAATACAAATTAGAATCTATTGTAAACAGAGTATTCCAAAGAACATAACCCGCAATACCAAATATGATAGATGTTACAGCATATGGAATATGTAAATGCTTTTTAGCTTCAATTGCAACATAAAAAACTAAACCAAGAACACCAACCAGTACAAAAATATCAAACAAAGTGTTTTGATCCAGCATGGCAAAAGATCTTACAATTGGCCCATAAATCATTGGTGCCATAGCCAAGAGAAAAGCTGTAATTCCAATAATAAACAAGGTGGCAACCTTGCTGTCCATTGTGCGAAGTATGTTTTTCATATATTTGTATTATAGCAAAAATAAAGACGCTACGTGTAATAGTAGCGTCTTTATTAACAAATACATTTTTTATTTTTTCAGAAGATCTCTGATTTCTGTAAGAAGCGCAATGTCTTCTGGAGTTTGTGCAGGGTCGGGATCTTTTTCTGTCTTTTTTTCTCTACGCATTCTATTTAATGCTTTAATCAAAACAAACAAAGCCGCAGCTACAACAAGCAGATTGAATATTGCTTGCAAGAAATTACCATACATCACCTGAGTACTATCGATACCAAAAGATAATTTTGTAAAATCTACTCCTCCAATGAATATTCCAAGTATTGGAGTAACAACATCTTTAACTAATGAATCAATAATTTTACCAAAAGCTGCTCCGATGATTACCCCAACAGCCAGGTCCATTACGTTGCCCTTCAAAGCAAATGATTTGAATTCTGAGATATAACGCTTCATAGATAAACTATTTTATAAAGTTAACTAGCCAGATAAATACTGGAGCAACTATTACAAATGAAATTAGTGACACACCTGCACCAAGAGCAAACAAAACCCAATTAGATTTTGTACCCTTACCTGCCCAAATAGCACTACTAGCTTTTAGTGGCATAACCATAAAGAACCAGAAGATCGCAGCAAATATTGCAGCAGATATGTATGTAACTGCACCTGCAATACCTAATAGTGTGAAGAATCCGAAGAATAGTATAAAGTTCATGATTAGTTCAAGAACTATTGAAATCATCATTGATTTCTTCATTTCTTCTGTTGGAGGGATCATTGGGTCAACACCCATTGCTTTCATGAAAGCTTTACTAAATAGTGGACCATACCAAATACTTTGGATAACAGTTGCAAGAACTGCACCAATAAAAGGTATAACAAAGATTGCTAAATTTTGTGACATTGTACTGTATATTATTAATAACGAATATGGTTATAGTATACCATACCCTGATATATAGGTGTCTATATTGTAATAATATTAAAAATCTTGCGTATTAATAAGTGTACCCACAGGTACGCATAATTTTTCGACAGGCTAATTACGAAAGGCGCATCATTCTAGATGCGCCTTTAGCCGTATTAGATATAGTTATTTAGATCTTAGAACTTTGTCGATTTTGCGAGCAATAGCAATCATATCTTTTTCTTTTTTGCCGCGAGTAGTTTCTGCGCATGTACCAAGACGAATTCCAGATGGGTCCATAACGCTACGAGTGTCCCCTGGAATTGTGTTCATGTTTACGATGATTCCAGCTTTTTCTAATTTTTTACTAGCGTCAGATCCAGATACGCCCGCACCATTAAGCCATGTGTCTACAAGTATAAGATGAGAATCAGTCCCTCCAGAAATAATACCCCAGCCAAGATTTCCCAATTCTTTTGAAAGAGCTGCTGCATTTTTTACAACTTGTTTTGAATAAGTTTTAAATTTTGGTGTATCAGCTTCTTTTAATGCTACAGCAACCGCTGCAATAGTGTTTTCATGTGGTCCGCCAAATAGTCCTGGGATTACTGTCTTGTCTAACTTTTTATCAAGCTCTCTTTTGTCTTTTCTTACAAACATTAATGCATGACGTGGCCCGCGCAAAGATTTGTGTGTAGTAGTCATAACGCTGTCAGCATATTGAAATGGTGATGGGTAAACCCCGCCAGCTACAAGACCTGCAAAATGAGACATGTCTACATGCAAAAGTGCTCCGCATTTATTAGCAATTTGACGAAACTTTTTAAAGTCTACAAATCTTGGATAAGCAGTAAAGCCCGCTACTATTATGTCCGGTTTTTCTTTTATCGCTATTGCTTCCAAGGCTTTGTAATCTATCATTTTTGTTTTTGGATCCAGCTCAAATTGAATAGGCTTCCATAATTTACCAGTCATAGAAAGAGGGTGCCCATGTGTAAGATGGCCGCCACTGGTTAGCTTCATTCCCATTATTTTTTTTGTGGGCTTACCGTCACTACCAAATTCTGGAGGAATCAGTGCAGAATAAATTGCAAAGTTTGCAGGAGACCCTGAAAGACCTTGTACATTTACATGCCAATCTTTTTCTTTTAATCCAAAAAGTTTTAATGCTCTTTCGATACATAGGTTTTCTATTTGGTCGATAATTTCATTTCCACCGTAGTAGCGACGGCCCGGGTAGCCTTCGGCATATTTATTTTGCAGTGTTGACCCTAATGCATCTAGTACATCTTTAGAAACAATGTTCTCAGATGCTATAAGATTAATAACGCTCTTTTGTCTTTTGTCTTCAGCTAGAATAAGCTTTTCTATTTGTTTGTCTATCATAAGTATTTTTTATCCTGTTAAATAAAGGGGCAAAAGACGAAAGTTAAATCATAGTATTATTAGCCTTATATTAATAGGCTTATTATAACATGGACCAATCTTATAGAATAGTAGAAAAATAACCCTATTTTGCGATATAATCAGCTCATGATTTCACTTATTGCCGCTATTGGCCAAAACCGAGAACTTGGGAAAGCCGGTCAATTGCTATGGCACCTGCCTAAGGATTTTAACTATTTTAAAGACCACACAACTGGCTCTATTATGATAATGGGGCGTAAGACTTTTGAATCTATCGGCAAACCCTTGCCGAAACGTAAATCTATAGTTATAACCAGCCAAGACGACTGGGTATATGAAAACGTAATTGTTGCGAAAAATATAGAAGACGCAATTGAAAAAGCTACAGAATTCCAAAAAGAAAATTCTGACTACAAAGACGAAGTTTTTGTAATAGGCGGCGGCGAAGTTTATCGCCAAGCTCTTCCCTATTTAGACACGCTTTATATTACCGAAGTTAACGGAGTCTTCCCTTATGCTGATACATTCTTTCCAGAATGGGACAAAAATATTTTTAAGGAAATTTCTCGAACACACAATTCTAAAGATGATGACCACGAATTTGATTTTGATTTCGTAATTTATAAGAAATAATAAAAAGCTATGGATAAATACCACGTAGATAATATATATCTTGATTTAGTCGAAAGAATCAAAGAAGAAGGCTCTCAAAAGGGCGACCGTACAGGCACAGGTACAATCTCAATATTTGGACACCAAATGAGATTTGATTTATCAAAAGGTTTTCCATTATTAACTACAAAAAAAGTTCCCATAAAAGCAATTATCCACGAACTAATTTGGTTTGTTCGAGGAGATTCAAATTTAAAATATTTAGCAGATAATAATGTACATATTTGGGATGAATGGCCATACAAAGCTTACCTAATAAGAAATAATATACCTGTACCAGCAACTGGTAATGAAGAATGGAATACTGGTATAAAAGAATTCATTGAAAAAATAAAGTCAGACGAAACTTTTGCGAAAGACTATGGAAATCTTGGTCCAATATATGGTTACCAATGGCGTAATTGGCCAACCCCAAATGGCGGACATATTGACCAACTTAAAAATGTTATCGAGCAGCTAAAGAAAAATCCAAACGACCGTAGAATGATAGTTTCAGCTTGGAATGTTGCCGATATTGATGAAATGGCAAAAGCAGGATTGCCACCATGTCACTGTCTATTCCAGTTCTATGTAGCTAACGGTAAATTATCTTGCCAGCTATACCAAAGAAGTTGTGATACATTTTTAGGGGTACCTTTTAATATTGCTAGCTATTCTTTGCTAGTTATGATGATAGCCCAGGTCACAGGTCTAGAGCCCGGAGAATTTGTGTGGACCGGCGGTGATACCCACCTATACAATAACCACCTAGAACAAGCTGATATTCAGCTATCCAGACGTAATGATTTGCGTCCAATGCCGACAATGAAAATAAACCAAGAGATTAAGAATATAGAAGATTTTACAATAGATGATTTCGAATTAGTAGACTATAACCCGCACGATAGTATTAAAGCACCTATTGCAGTCTAAAATAAAAAGCGTTTAAGTTAAAAACTTAAACGCTTTTTATTTTACATATCTTTATAAGTCTCCATTTCACCCAAGACTTCAAAATTTATATTTGCTTCTTTAAAAATTTCTTTGGTACGATTAGCGCCGTGGTAATCTTTCATTGCAACCACTCGAACTATTCCTGCATTAATTATACTCTGACCGCATTTGTAACAAGGAAGCATTTTGCAATACATTGTTCCTCCTTTTACAGAAACACCGTCACGTGCAGCATTATTTATAGCATTTTGTTCAGCATGAGCAGTTCTAATACAGTGCCTAGACTGAGTACCATCTTCTTGAGTAACAGTATGCATTTCATGCCCAACCTCATCACAATGAGGAAGACCCGCTGGGGATCCAACATAGCCTGTAGTTACAATTCTCTTGTCTATAGCAATAACACATCCAGCACGTCCACGGTCACAAGTACCACGAGTGCCAACCATGTCAGCCAAGGTCATAAAATATTCATCCCATGTAGGTCTCTTATGTACGTCTTCCATAATTTTACGGATCAATGTCTGATTTTTCTCTTATAAAAATATCTTTACCATCAGGAGATTTAGATTTGGTATATTTTCTATTTTTGTTTTTTTCGATTTTTTGTACAAGTTCAGACTCTAAGTCATACCCCAATATTTCGCACATCCCTAAAAGGAATATTGCCACATCGGCGAATTCTTCAGCTACACCATCTTGGTTTTTATTAAATTTAGAAAAAGCTTCAGATAGTTCTTCGTGAGCACGGCAAAATTCCAAAGCAACATCTGTTGTATTGAAACCTTTTTCTAGCTTATTACGCATTACTTCCTTTTGAAGCTCTTTTAGGTCTACCATATAGCTATATTTATACACTAACGAGCTGGATTTTGCACTACTGGCAAAACCCCAGATTTTACAACTGGTTTTTTGCTTGGGTCTGAAAATTCAACCTTGGAATTAATTATTTCTTTTCTTTTTGTAGCCCTATCTTCAAAAGAAGATATTATTTTAGCAAGACCAGAATCATTAAAATTAGTAAGAACTAAAGCCTGGACTTCATTTCTACTTTTAGAATCTACCATCATCCCCCTCTCTGCCATATAGTAAACAACAAAAGATAAAATAGCTGCTACTACTAAAATGCTTCCCATGAGAATTAAAATATTCTTCCAATAAAATAATGGATTAATCTCCACTGATTTTCTTAGAGGTACTACCGTCTTTTTTTTATCTTTTTTAAAAAGTTCTGACAATTTCATATTATTTTATATTAGTTGGAACAATTAATTTTGCATCAAGCGCCCAAGTTTTTATAGCATCAGCATCAGTATCGTCATTGCTACGGACGTCTCTATAAATAGGCTCTCCACCAGGACGAGTAGATTCCAGTACTACTACCTGTCTCAAAGAATAAGAATCCATCGCTAAAACATAATCCCCGTTTTCAAAAAGCTGCAGCAGTTTTAAAAGCTTATCAAAATCACCATCAGAAGAAATTTCAATAGTTAAATTTTTACCTGACTCTTTTTTAGCGGCTTCAGCAGGAGCAGTTTTTGAATCAGGTAGTGAATCAGTAGGCTGCAGTACTTTTGCAACTTTTTTTGTTTCGTCTAAATTAATAGTTTTTACGTCTAAAGATATTTCCAAATCTAATGCATAGGATTCCAAAGCTTCTACAAGAAGCGGTATCTCATCTCTATTTTTAACCTCATGAGACTTAAGAACTTCTATAGATTTTTCATTTTGTAAGAATACTTCTTTAGACCGAGAAGAATTAAGTCTTTCTTCTTTTAAATTTTTTATAGAGGCATTTAGCACAAAAGCTCTTGAATAGTACCTACGAAGAAGTAAAAACCCCACAACTATAGCAAAAACAGTCGCTAAAAAAATAGCTACAGCAATTAAAAGTCTTGATGTAAAATTATTTGTTTTCATTGCTTATACTACAAGTTATACTAAATGGCACATCGACTTTTTTGGCATAGGTAGTAACAGGCAGTGACACGTCAGAACAAATACCATTATTCTTTTTATCCAAAGAAGAACCATATTTAATTATAGAATCACGAGTTCCAGAAACCCCCATTATAACCAGGACAGTTTTATCTGCTTGCTTAGAAAAAGAAAAATTATTAACAATAACGTCTGACGGACGTACATTTACAGCGGAGACTATATCCTGAGAAATATTTTTGGTTTTGTTTAAACTGTTCTGGAAATTTGATATCTCCGCATTAAAATTTTTAATGTCGCTAGTTAGTTTATCTACTTCTGAATCTTGGTTATTCAATTTCAAATTATCAAATTCGGTGTTTAAAATTGAATAGTCCATTCTTTGCAGGTAAGATAAAAGCAGTAAGACCAAAACTAATGGCATCAAGGCAATAGAAACACTAACAAAAGTAACAACAGTTAATCTTTTTTTATAAGAAGATTTAAGAAGAGCTCTTTTATTATAAGGTAATAAATTTATCATACTTCAAATGCTCCTAACGCTAACCCTATAGCCGTACCATAAATAACAGAATCATCGAAATGAATTTTAGGCACGCTAACACTAACCGCTTCTATTCTTGTCCAAACGTCAGCCAGAGATACAGGTTTATGAAAAGATGCTTGGAATAGATCAAGGAATCCTGGGGTCAAAGCTTCCGTCCCAACTATTTGAATATAATCAATTGGGCGATACATACTAGATCTCTCTCTGATATACAAAAGCCACGAATTATACTGTTTTATAATTTCATCAAACAATGGTATATAAGCTGTCTTTAGTAGGCCTGGCATTTCGGCATATTCGCCGCTGCCGTTCATACCAATCTTATGTTTTACTTCTTCGGCTTTTTTATTATCTAAATTCAAAACAGCAGCTAAAGCCGTAGTGACTTCTTCCCCGCCTCGCTCTATTGTACTAGAAGAAACAACCATCCCATCCTGAACAACAGAAGCTGTAGTAGAAGCGTGCCCGATATCAACCACAAAGATAACACTGGGTTCATTTGGTTTAGTTATAGCGCGTGCTAAAGCCTGGGATTCGTATTCACAAGACACAACTTCCATTCCAGCAGCGCTGCAAGCATCGACATACCCGTCGATTACCTTTTGCTCTGATGCAGATACTTGGACTTTGGCTTTATTGCCAACTTGCTCTATTACGTCATAATCAAATTCAACAGTATCAGCAGGTACGGGAATAAAACCTTCGAGACCAAGCATAATGGTGTCTCGTAAATCGATACCAGGAACCATTTCGACTTCGGTCTGGAAAGTATAAACCTGTTCTTCTGGTATAGAAATACGCACAGATTCTATTTTTTTTGTTTTACGAATTAATTCAAGAACTGGTATTAGTTTTTCTGGGTCAACGACAATACCTTTTTCAACTACTCCAACAGGAATATGCTCTAGACCGTAATCTCCAACAACAAGACCATTTCCTGTCTCACGCATTTCGACATATTTTACGGTTCTCTCTGATATTTCAAGACCAAAAGATGGCATCACAATATACCGAGGTATTGGGAAAAATTGAAATAATTTGGAACGTGCCATAGATGATATTAGTATACCATCTAAAAGTTTTAACCTACAAGAGAACCCGGAGCAATATCACGATCAGGTGAAAGCAAAACAATTCCATTTTCATCTTTTAGTGCCAGTATCATACCCTGAGATTCTAAATCTTTAATTGTGCGCGGTTCTAAATTAGTTACAAAAGGACAAAGTTTACCAACCAAAACATTTGGGTCAGTAAAAGTCATAGCAATACCAGAAAGTATCTGGCGCTCTCCTGTTTCGCCAAAGTCTACTCGCAATTTTAAAATCTTGTCTAATCCTTCTACTTTTTCAGCAGATAAAATTTTACCAATACGAATTTCTGTTTGCTTAAATGTATCTATATTTATCATAAAAATTATTTATTATTTCTTTCTAAAAATCTTTGTAATATTAGTGCAGCTGCTGATGCGTCTATTCTACCTTTTTGCTCGCTGCCTCCGTGGCGGGCATGGGCAGATGTGAACTGCTCTTTTTCGTAATAAATTTCTAAATTTAATTTATCTTTTATATCTCGGCCGAACTTTTCCGCATCTTGAGCTATGTCATTCTTAACACCATTTTGGTCTACAGAGTCTCCTATAACAATACCTGTAATATTTTTGTCTCTGCAGATTTTTTCGATAATATTTATGACTGTTTTGTTATTTTTTAAGACGTGCATAGGAAAAGCCATTACCCCGCCTTCATCTGAACAGGCCAGTCCAATGTATTTTTTACCATAATCAATTCCTAGATATATCATTTAGTTTTGCTTCTCTAAGATAGCATTAACAAAACGCATTGTATAGGGCCCAAAGAAACCTGTACCCTTTTTAAGATTTAATGGCTTTAAGATATCATCTCTATATAATTCTTGGTACAAAGCCAGGGCAGCTTTTGTTTTTTTACCAAAAAAGCTTGTTTCATTTCCAGGAGACCCAGGACCAGATCTAGAGACAAAGTATCCTTGAGAATTTAAAAATATTTGTAAATCTTTTACGTCTGTTTTGTTATTAGAAATTCTTAAAAACTCGGAGAATTTCTTAGTAGTTGGTATGTTTTCTATTTTTGGGTCTACATTTTTTATTTCTTCTGGGGATTTGTCTGTTTTAGTATCTGGGGTCTCTATTTTATTTTGAAGAGCATTACTCATTGACTGCAAAATAGAGACAGGTACTGAACCTCCGCCACCAGAAGATGCAATATTTATTGTGTAAGACTTATAATCAACGAAGCTACCAACAGCCCCATTATCATCAGCAGCTGCAACTGCAAAAGTATAACTTCCGGAAGAACTAGGTGTTCCAGAAATTGCCCCCGAAGCAGAATTAATATTTAGACCACCAGGTAAAGAACCAGAAATAATACTGTAGGATACAGTCCCTTGAGATCCAGAAGAAGTCACAGTATCACCGTAAGAAGAACCTTGCGTTCCATTAGCCAAACTTTCTTTAGTAATATTTACTAAATTAAATTGCATTATGCGGTTATTACTTCTATCAGCAACATATACTTTGTTTGAAGTAGTATCAATACTAACACCATAAGGTGTATCGAATTCATAGTTACTGGTACGTTCGTTAGAAGAAGAAAAATCTTCTGTTCCAAGTACTGCTTCAGCATTCATACCTGTTGCAATAATAGAACTATTTACATTATAAACAACAACTCTACCGTTTCTCTCATCTACGATATAAAGTCTACCTGTATTAGGATTATACGATAAACCCCTAGGCTCTCTTAGTGAACTTTGAACAATAATTGATCCAGACCCTTGGTTTCCTCCGCCCTCAAATTGATCAAGTTGACCTAAAATGTAGCTAGCATCTTCTCCATTTGTAAAAGTATCTGGATTTATATTAAAAACAAGCACGCGATTGTTATCATTATCTGAAACGAATAATCTTGAATTAATCTGGTCTATAGCTAGGCCTTTTGGGGTACACAATGTGTTTATGTCAGTAGATGCACCTAAATTACAATTTGTATTAAGACCATCTAAATCAGGTTGACCAATAACCCCATCAATAACATTGTCTACTATATTATTAGTGCTGTCTAAGTTAAAAAAGACAACTCTATTGTTACCAGTATCCGAAACAAATAATCGATGGTTTAAATAGTCTAGCGCAATATTAGATACGTTATTAAGTTGATGATTCCCTTGTCCAGCATTAGCACTAATAAAGTCCAAAACATCCCCTTCGTCTCCTTGACCCAGAACAGCGTCAGCGATGGAATCCAATGGAGCGTTAGAGCTGTCTAAATTATACTGCAGTATTCTACTGTATCCCTGGTCAACAACCCAAAGACGGTTGTTTGTACTATCTAATGCTAAATCAGAAGGTTCACACAAATAAGACTCGGAAATAGTTCCACAAAAATCATTGTAATCAAAATCATCTTGACCAATTACATAGTCAGCAGTCTTATCGACAAAATTATTATTACTATCCAAGTTAAAAATTAAGACGCGATTATTGTTAGTATCAACAACAAACATCTTATGATTAACACTGTCTAATAAATTAGCGTTGGGTCCATTAAATCCAAAAGCATTAGGACTAGATCTACTGTTTTGGTTACTTAAATTAAAATCAGAATTTTGACCAAAGACAAAATCTCCAACTGTATCGTCCGGCAAATTAGAACTATTTAAACTAAAACCTATTAATCTATTAGAGCTTTGTTCGGCAACATACAAATAATGATTCACTGGGTCTAGCGCCATACCCTGAGGGCCACCTAGCGTTTCGTTAGTTGATCCAGTCCACCCTTCTTCTGTAAAAAGACCGCCTTGCCCAAAGACATAGTCAGCAGTTGTGTCAGTAGGAGCTCCGCCTACACCAAGATTAAAAATTAATACACGGTTATTATTAGTATCAGAAACAAAAAGACGATTATTGATTTCATCTACAGCCAAACCATTAGCAAAACATAGCTTGTCCGCCGTTGCTGGAGAATGACATCCAAATGTAGTAAATATGCCCGATTGCCCAAATACATAATCAGCAGTGTCATCCAGCGGCACATTACTACTGTCTAAATCAAAAGCGATAACTCTATCTAAATAACTATTCGAGACAAAGAGACGGTGGTTAGTATAATCAATTGCAAGTTCACGAGACTGACAAACTTTAGTTGCATTAAAAGGAGGACATCCCGCCTGAGTCACAAAACTTCCAGCCTGACCTAAAACATAGTCAGCAGTATCATCTAGTGGTACCCCGCTGGAATCAAGATTAAAATAAATTATTCTTTCGTTACCATTATCAGAAACCCAAAGACGATGGTTAATTCTATCTAAAACCAATCCAGAAGGATTTGCTAAACCAGAAGCAGAGATAGAAGCTGAAGCTGTATCAAAAAGACCAGCTTGCCCAAAGACATAGTCAGCAGTTGTATCAGCAGGAGTACCGTCTGAATTTAAATTAAACCCCAAGACACGGCTATTGTTTGTATCCGAAACCCAAAGACGATGATTGTCTACATCCATCGTTATGCCTTCTGGTTGACTAAAAGTATCAGCAGAAGCGTCCCCAGTATTAGGGTTATTACTGTATCCTGTATTTAAATTACCACCTTGCCCGAAGACATAGTCAGCAGTATCATCTAGTGGAGTATTGTCCGAATTTAAATTAAAGCCTAATACACGGCTATTACTTTTATCTATAGCCCAAAGACGATGATTAACATTATCCAAAACAACCCCGTAAGGAGAACTGAATCCATTTGGATTAGGGTTTAAATTGTCTGATAAATTTTGATTAAAAGCCCCTTGGCCAATAACGTCAGATGCAATATAAGGAGACGAACTAAAAGCAGGTATTATTTTGTAAAAAATTATAAACAAAAAACAAAACGCCAGAGACGCTAATTTAAATGCAAATTTAACCCTGCTGTTTAATTTCATTAAGATAATTATAGCACAAAAAAAATACCCCTTAAGGGTAGGAATCTTTCCTTACAGGAACAGTATGCCTTTTCGGTGTATTCGAAATAAAATTTCTCATCCACATCGAAAAGCCTTTCGATTCCTACACGCAAACACATAGGTGTTTGCTTTCGAGCACAAAAAAAATACCCTTTAAGGGTATTTATTGTGCTCTCAGTAGGAATCGAACCTACATTTTAGGTACCGCAAACCCATGTCCTATCCATTGAACGATGAGAGCAATAGAATTACGGTAACACAAAAACCTGATTATTTCAAGTTATATTTTATAGCGCGCCATAAAGCGTCTACCAATATGAGGCATTAACTTATCGTCTTCTATTAACATAGAAGAAAGAACATCTTTAACAGTAAAAGCGCTTTCTTCGGGTACACACACTGAAACAATCGGCTGGTAACTTCTGCGAATAGAAAGAACTAATTCTTTCTCCCCCTTTAAGTCCAATACATGGAAAGATTCTATGTTTGAGATTAAATATAAATCATCCCCAATAATAATATCTTTATCACTAATAGAAACATTTATGATAGCTGGTTTCTTCCAAGAAGAATATCCATACATAACAGACCCAATCAAAATCAAAACCCCAAAAAGCCCATCTTTAAAAATAAAAGCTAAAACAACTGCAACCAAAGTCCCAATACCTAATCCCCAATAAAAGTCGTTACTTCTATTGTAGTGAGTATGTTCTTCAGTTGAAAAATTAATTAATGTTGTTTTTTGGTTATCCATATTTGTTTATAAAAACTGATATTACTATTGTACTGTTTTTATATCTCTTGTTGCAACCTGTTTTTCAAAAACTTTTTTAGTTGCACTATAAATTGCGGGCACAACACCATCATCAAATGGGCTTGGAATAATATTTTCAGTGTTTAAATCAGTCACTAAATCAGCCAACGCATTTGCTGCGCCTAAAAATACCTCGTTTTCAAACTGTGCCCCTGGGAATTCCAGTGCTGCTTTTAGTACACCCGGAAAAACAAGAGCATTGTTTACTTGGTTAGCAAAATCAGATCTACCAGTAGCCACAATATAAGCCCCGGCATCTTTCGCATCATTTGGCATTATTTCAGGAACAGGATTAGCTAAAGCAAAAATTACAGGCTTTTCTGACATAGATTTAACCATCTCTATAGTTAAAACTCCTGGCTTAGAAAGCCCAATAAAAACATCCGCAGAAACCAGGGCATCCTTTAGTTCTCCAGGTTTTGAATCCATGGAACTTTTGTTAAGTAGCTCTATTTTTTCTTTTGTTAAATCATTGCGGTCTTTTGTAATGATACCCTTGGAATCAATAAACAAAATATTTTTTACTCCAGCTGTAAAAAGAAGCCGAGATACAGCAACACCTGCTGCCCCAATCCCAGATATAACTATTTTAATTTCATCTATTTTTTTATTAGTTAATTTCAAAGAATTAATTAACCCCGCCAAAACAACAGTTGCTGTACCCCATTGGTCATCATGCATTACGGGAATATTTAATCTTTTTCTCAACTCTTCTTCTACATAAAAACATCTTGGAGCGGAAATATCTTCCAAATTTATTGCGCCAAAAACCGGCGCAATTCTCATTACTGTTTCGATAATTTCATCAGGATCCTGAGTAGTTAAACAAATAGGAAAAGCATCAACACCAGCAAAATGCTTTAGTAGTGCGGCTTTGCCTTCCATTACTGGTATCGCAGGTTCTGCACCTAAGTTACCCAAACCAAGTATTGCAGAGCCATCACTAATTATAGCAACAGTATGACCTTTTAAAGTTAAAGAATGCGCCAAAGATAAATCTTTAGATATAGCCATAGTCACAGCCCCAACACCGGGACTATAAGCCAAAGATAAATCTGTCTTATCTTTTAGTGGGGCCAATAATTCTGTACCGATTTTACCGCCATGCTCTTTGTGGTATTCAACAGCTTTCTGGTTTAGTTCTTCTGTATTCATGATGACATTCTAACATAAAACAAAACCCCACAAATGTGGGGTTTTGTTTTATGCGATATTATTCGCGTGGGCGAGATTCTTGAACAGTAATTTTACGTCCATCGAGCTCACTACCATTTAGTTTATCGACAGCAGTCTGCGCGTCAGAATCGTTATCGTATTCTACGAAACCGAATCCCTTAGAGCGACCAGTCATCTTATCCATTACAACGCGAGCTGAGGCAACTGGGCCGATAGCTGCGAAATGATCCATAAGAGTCTCATCGCGGGTTGCCCACGCTAGAGAGCCAACAAAAAGCTTTGTAGCCATATAATTGGAAATGTATATTTCCTGATAATGTGTAAACACCCGATGCCTCGTACCTAAAGCTTAATGCAAAGAAAGCGAAGAATTGGAACTTTTACAAAATTACTATAACACAGTCCTTGAGATATTCCTAACTTTACTATTTGTATAGTGCGTTGTATAAAATACGGCAAAGCTTTAAATCTGTATACGGGTACTCGCCCTTTAGGTACTCAAAAACAGGAGAAAGCTTCTCTTCCCCGCAAGAATCAAAGGCTTTATAAATTTTATTCAAATTTTTAGCTAAAAAAGGAGGTACTACAGAAATTAATTCACCGTTAGTAATGTCACCTCTTTCATGTAGTACATATAAATGGTCTATAACAGTATCTGGCTTCAAATTTCTTTCCCTACAAATAGCATCTACGTCTAAACCTTGTTTTAATAAATTCATTGTAGCCTCGTGAGTTGTTGTTTTTTTCTCAAGAGGTTTTTTTTCTTTTTTTAAACTTCCATCGCAAAAAATAACAAATTGCTCTGCTAATTTATCCAGCTCTGCTTTAGAAGAAGAAAACAAAAATGCTTCACTTTTAGAACTTTCTGTTTGGAAATAGTCGTCCATGTCTAGCACTGTTGGGTGGACCTTTAAAGAATTATTATTTATTCCAATTAGTTCAAGTCCAGATAATGATGTTAGTCGCGACAAAGCAACATAACCTTGGCCATACTCAAAAGAATGAGACAAATCAATAGCTGCGCCAGACAAAGTCATACCCTGGCTTTTATGCACTGTTATAGCCCACGCTAAACGCAGCGGTACCTGAAATATTTCCGCTTTTACCTTGCCATCTACTTCTACTTGCCAAGTCATAGGCTCGACTAAAATTTCATTGCCATCTAATGTCTTAATTATTGGGTAGCCGCCGCTAGCCCCAAAAGAAACAATAGTTCCAAGAGTCCCATTAACAAAACCTCTGGCAACATTGTTTTTGGTACACATAACACGCGCTCCAATTTTTAAATCCAAAATTTCAGGAGAAAGACATCCCCGTGCAAGACTAGCCGCCATCGTGGGGTTGCCTTTGTGGATCATATTAAAGACATGCTTCTTACCAGGCAAAGCTTCTAGTTTTTCTTTATTTAAAATATCTACATCTTTATTGTGTGTAAATAATTTAGTTTCATTTTTTAGATTATCTAACTTTGTTATTCTAGAGCTTAACATTTCAAAATGAACATCTTTCAAATTATTATTTCTAGCAGCAGAAAGTATTTCGAAAAGCTCAGAATTTTGGTTACGATGTTGTTCGCTAAGATAGCAAACTACAACTTTTGCGTCTCTCCAGGAGCGTGAAGAAAAAGCAAAGTCATCTTCTTCTCCGTTTCTTTTTATTGGTGGTAACTGAAAAAAGTCCCCGACGAAAACAACCTGTAAGCCACCAAATGGCTCGTTACTACCCTTTATAGATTTAATAATATTATCTATTGCATAGATTGTGCGCCCTGAAAGCATCGAGACTTCGTCTATTATTAAGACCTTGGCTTTAGTGATTCTTTTTGCAACATGTTCGGTACTAGCTATTCTGTCTATTTCGTATTCGCTAATATATTCTTTGGCGCCAATGCCGCTCCAAGAATGTATAGTTACGCCGCCAATATGAGTAGCGGCAATACCAGTAGAAGCCGTAACCACTGGGTCTACACCATATTCTTTCAAGTATTTAATATATTCTCTCAAGGTATGAGTTTTGCCACTGCCTGGCTCTCCAGTCAAAAATACATTTGCTCCTGTTTTTAAAATAGTTAATGCGTCAGACTGGGTCATGTATAGCGCATTCTAGCACAATTATTTTTTATCTAAAAAAGCAAAGTACTCATAAAAATAGCTTTGTTTATATAAGACAAACCAACTATTAAGAAAAGCACTATTATTCCATAAGCTATGTTTTTAGGTTTTTGTTTTTTAATCTCAATAAACACCATTAAAATTAAAGAAATTAAAACAACTAAAATTAGAACTCTGTAGACCATATCAGTTATATAAGGGCTACGAAAAATTAATCTCTCGAAAAAAGAAGAGTTTTGCTCTACTGGTGTGCTAGATGCGTCAGCAACAGAAACAGGAATTTCTTCGATGGCTTCAACATTTTTAACCATAGCAAATTCTTTATTTTCTATAACTTTTTCAACTTTTGTCTCTACTGCAATAGACTCACCTTTAACTTCAGGAGCTAAGGCAATTTTTACTGGCTCTACAGTTTTAGTATCCTTTTTAGCTTCAAGATCTTTAGTTTTATTTTCAGCCAAAGAATCATTCTTAACCATAGGCTTACCAAACATTTGTACAACAAAAGTAGTATTTTTACCTTCAAAAACTGCGTCTACTGTAGCAATACCTATTTCTGTAAATCTAGCGTCCATAATATTTGCGCGGTGCTTTGGAGAAAGAAGCCATGCATTCTCAACATCATTAGATTCAGTAAAATCCACAGCCAAATTCTCTCCAGCATAAGCAAAAGAATACCCAGCTTTGTCCATAAAATGCCACGGTGTTAGACCATTTGGACTATTGTGAGCAAAGTATTGATTCTGTGCCATATCTTCAGCCTTTAGCCTTGCAGCCTCGTCTAGGACACTATTTCTAGTTAGGCCGCTAAGCCCACTACTTGCTCTGTCGCTGTTAGTAAGATCAACTAACACCGCCGGCAAGACAGCGCCAGTCATATTAGTCTTTTTTATATAAAACTTGGTTGAAGCAGAAAAAGAAAACACCACCAACGCTAAAATACATAGGAAAACTATAGAGCCTTCACGTAAAAAATGAGGAGTATAGTCATTACCCTCATGTGGAACAAAAACGTGTTTAAAGAAATTAGCGATTTTTTTCACAAAAATATTATAACACATAATATTTACATACAGCAAGAGCCCCCTGCCTGTCTGGCAAGGGGCTCTTTTTAGAAAACTAATTAAAGTTTTGGAGCTTCTGGATTTTGATCGATTGGGATCAAAGTCGGAGTTTGTAAATCAAGCTCTGGACACATTATTTTGTTTATCTTTGTTGTTGTAGTTAGGTAAACAATTCCTGTTGGAGAATTCAATTTCCATGGTTTCAAGATTTCATCTGCAAATTTTGTTTGGAATTTTTTAACACCAGAATCTGTTTGTGGACCAAAGAATCCAGTTACGGGGATATTTAGTTTAAAATAATCATTTAAGAAATTTTGAACCTTCTTTACTGATTCTTCATCATTTTTATAACCCTTACGTAAATATTTTTCTAGATAAATTCCGCAAGTTGTACTAGCGCCCAGTACTCTACCTTGAGGTGCTGGAGCTCCTCCTAAGAATGCTGTAGGTACTACTCCGCCAGGGTTACCAGGATTTTCTGGTACAACTACTACTGGATTAGTTTCATCATTATCTTCAGAGCTACTGCATCCGCTGTCAGCGTTTTCGCCAGTAAAGTCTATTTTGTTGTCGCCGTCATTATCGATACCATCATTACACTGAGTTTTAGGGTCTTCATCAATTATAACTACTGCTGGGTTTACAGTAACTGTTCTAGTTATAGTTGCAGTAAGACCGCCAGTATCAGTATATGTATAAGTTATTGTGTAGTTACCAGCAATACTTGTATCCACAGTCCCTGAAATACTAGTTACTGGGAAATTAACAAGATTATCTTCTGTATCATTAACTACTGCACCGGCTTCTGTATAAGCGCCCCCTACATACAAAACATCTGTGTCAGTATTAAGAGTTATCACAGGAGCAGTATTAACTGGAACTTCAGGAGTAGTACATTCTTTATAAATAACATGTAGTTTATAGTTTAGACCAGCTGGGTTAGATTCTGCACTGCCCTCTTCTTGAGCCCAGTTTTTAACAGTAAATGAAATATTATTTGATCCATTTACTAGATTTTCTACTGGAATATTATAACTATCTGGAGAACCAAAGTTTTCAGCATCAGCACCTAGGATACTTGTAAAGCTATTAACAAAACCAGAATATGAATTGTCAGCCAAAACATCAAGAGTTGCAGACAAAGGAGTACCCGGTATTGTAAAAGATTTTGCAAATGTTGCTTCTTCATCAGTAGTAGGGCTTGTCACGCCTAAAACATTCCAAATCCAGTTACCACCAAGAGATGTATTCCAAGCGCCATGAATATAGCTTTGCAAAACAGCAGGCAAACTTCCAGAAAGATCATCTGTTCCAGAAACTACATCCATTGTTTTTTCGCTGCAAACTGGAACTACTTCGTTTTGTACACAATTACCTTCGTTATCTTTGTGCTTGCCCTCTGGAACAGATTCTTGAGTTCCTTCTATGTTTGGACATTGGTCGACAGTAGCAGGAGTCTTTGTGTAAGTAACAGCGCAAGAAATAGGCGCACTTTCTACACTATTAGCATCTGTGCCGACTACTTCTACAACATAAGTACCTTCCATTGGAATTGTTCCGTTGTAGTAAGTATTAGGTATTGTAGCTGTATACCCGATAGCTGTTGGACCACTAGTAATAGTGTATTTATAACTCATAGGAGCTGTTCCAGAATCTAATTTCCATTCCCATGCAATAGCACCTGTTGTATTAACAGCGCCGCAAGAATTTATTGGCATTTCAGGATTATAAGAACCATCAGCTTGATCACGGAAGCCAAGGAAAGAAATAACAGGCTTAACAATTTCTACAGGCTTTTCTAGTGCATTAAAAGCAACACAGTAAACAGTACTTGAAGAAGCAGGTTGGTTAATATAGTCAAAGTTATCGTAATTTAGAACGTCACTTTGACAGTAAATTTCTGCTGATTTTTTAGAAACTTCACTATCTAGGTCACTAGTTGCTCCAGAAAAAGTAACATATCCTGGTTTCATTTGTTCACGAACCCACAAAGGCTCTTGCCCTGCTACTACAGTAGTAGCAATACCTGAATTATTTGTTGGACCAAAAACATTCCATGAAGAACCACCAGACAAAGAATTGTCTCCTGGGTTTCCAGCACTATATAGCGCCCATTCAAAATTCCAGTCTTTTTCTAAATGACAATTAGCATGAGAAGCTACATAATCATTAGCAGTAGTTGCAGTTATATCCGCTGCCCCAGAACCCCAATTAGGCAAATCAGATTCGTTATTACAAACAATTTTTGTTGCACTAATTGTTGTCTTTATTGCGTCAAAATTTGCTGTAACTGTTTTAGCATTGCTCATAGTTACAGAACAAGCAGCAGTACCGCTACATGCGCCAGACCATCCAGTAAATTCAAAACCAGTAGCTGGGGTAGCTGTTAAAGAAACAACAGTATCTTTTACGTAAGATTCACTACAGTCAGCGCCGCAGCTAATACCAGCTGGACTTGAAGAAACAGATCCATCTCCAACAACACTAACAGAAAGAACCTTGTACTGTATTTGGTCTCCTGTAACACTAACGTCATCAATGTTTACGTAATCTCTACTAGAAGAATCCAAATTAGCAACAAAACGAATACCGAAATTAGGATTATCATTTGCTACACCAGGCAAAGTAGATGAAACCGCTTGGTACCAGCCGCTATTTGAATTGTTATTGTTGTGGTGATCGTCTTCATCATCATCGTCGTCATGACTACCGCCAGAATAATCATTATCATCGTTAATAGTATAAAAAGTACTCCAAGTTGTTCCATCTGTTGTATATTCCGCTTTTACGAAATCACTTGATTCTAAACTTTCACCTGCATAATACCAAAAAGAAACTTTGATATTATTATACCCGGCAGTTGATAGTGGAGACTGTTTCAAGATACTGCTAGAATTAGTAGAGCCTTTTACGCGGGCAGCTTTACTGCCACCGTGCTTAGCACTAGAGTCCGCTGTCCAGTTTGAACCAGCATTCCAGCCAACAAAAGCAGGATTAGATTCAAAACCAGGATTACTAATAGAGATACTAGAAGCAGCAGAAACTACAGCTACAGTATTTAAAACAAGAGCTCCTAACACCAAAAGAGATCCGAATATCTTTGTGATTTTTTGCATAATGAAACGAATTAATAAAAACAATGCTTTTAGACTGTTACGAGCAATCTTAATAAAAGCAATTTATAAACCCTATCCTACTTACCAAGAGCACATATGTCAAGAAAAACTATTCCCCGCTTTGCTCTTTCCATAATGCAGCGTAGAGGCTGTTATTTTTTATTAGATTTTCGTGACCACCTTGCTCGAAAATTTTTCCATCTTTAAGCACATAAATCACATCTGCATGCATAACAGTGCCCAGTCTATGAGCAACAAGAAAAGTAATTCTACTTCCGCCCCCTAAAGATTTAATAGTACTACTGATAGACTCTTCGGTAATTGAGTCCAGAGCACTGGTTGCTTCGTCAAATATCAAAACATCAGGATTACGTATCAAAGCACGAGCTATTGCTATACGCTGCTTCTCCCCGCCAGAAAGCTTTATACCGTTTTCTCCAATTTTAGTATCAATACCATCACTAGATCTGTCTAAAATATTTTGACCAGCAGCTTCTACTAAAACATTAATACAATCCTCTTTGGTTGCGTCTTTATTAGCAAAAGAAATGTTCTCAAAAAGAGTCCCGGAGAACAATTGAGTATCCTGAGTCACAATACCAATACGGCTACGTAAATTATCTTTGTTAAATTTATTTATATCATTGCCATTATAAGATATAGACCCTGCCTGAGAATTATAAAGACCTACTAAGAGCTTTATTAGCGTAGATTTACCTGACCCAGATGGACCAACAAAAGCTATAGTTTGCCCAGCATTTGCAGAAAAGCTAATTCCTTTTATGGCTTCTAGTTCCGCATGGCGATGCTTAAAAGAAACGTCTTTTGCTTCTATACCATTTATAGTACTAACAATAATAGGGCTCTCTGGGGAAAATTCTTTAGGTTTATTTTTAATTTCTGCAAAGTTCTCAAGAGAAACTTGAGCTTCTCTCCAGCTTGTAATAACATCGCCAATACTTTGCAAAGGTGCAAAAAGAAAGAAAGAATAAATCCAAAGTGAGAAGAATTCTCCAAAGGAAATTTTTCCTGTAAATATAAAATACAGCATGCTACCTAAAAGCAGTGTTCTAACCAGGTTAACAATACTGCCTTGGACAAAAGATAAACTTCTTAGGTACTTAACTTTTTTAAGCTCTAGCTTAAGAATTTCAGCAGAGTTGGCTTTTAGTCTTTCTACTTCTCTCTCGCCTAGCCCAAGAGCTTTTACAAGTTCAATATTGCGAAGTGTTTCTGTGGTGTTACCAGCCAAAGCGTTACTTTCTACTGTAATATCTTTTTGGACTTTTTTAATCTTTTTAGATAAGAGAAAACTAACACCTCCAATTACAGGTACAGCTGCTAAATAAATAGGCGCAATAACCCAGTAAATATTAACAGCGTAAACAAATACAAAGATAAAGCCAACCAGGCTAACAAACAAAGTATTAATTATAAGAGAAATTAATTTTTCTACGTCAGTTCGAACTTTTTGTATTTTAGACAAAGTCGACCCTGATTGCTCGTCTTCGAACATTTCATACGGCATGGTCAAAGTTTCCTTAATACCATCGGTATACATTTCTGTTCCAACTTTTTGAGTTATTCTATTTACAAAATAATCTTGAAAGTTTTTAGCAACTCTTGAAACAAAAGCCACCCCAACAGCAGCAAGCAGTAAAACCCCCACCCCACGAACAAATTGCTCTGTTGTATACAGGCTTGGTTTTGTAGCGTAATTATCTATGACTTTTTGAAAGATCCAAGGATCAAGTAAAGAAAAAACTTGGTTAACTGCGGCCAAAAATAAAGCCAGCGCTATTGACCATTTATATTGTTTTAAGTATTGCCAAAGTATTTGCATATGGCAAATATACCATAGATTAAGGTCTTGGTATATTTTCTCCTGACTCGTCTTTAGAAACAGTCTTGAAAGTTTGGTATGCCTTCTTTAGGTGGTCTAGTATATGGTGTCCAAATAAATAATGCAGCAATAATTCAAGCAGTAAGATTATTACAAGTAATATTAGAAGATATATCCCTGTCTTTTTAAGAGCCTGAACAAGTGTAAATCCTGGATACAAATCAACATGAGATTCTCTTACATTCCCCGCACCATCGTAAGCTCTAATAATTACGCGCAGTGTATCACCAGAAACTTGCGGCGCAACATAAGGAGATTGAGCTTCAACAAAAACAGGAGAAGCAGTATCCAAGGTTTTCTTATTAATTAAACCAACTTCGTAATGGTCAATACCAGACATCGTATCTGTAGTAAAGAACGATATCATATATTTCTTATTACCCTGCTCATCTTTAAATGAATCTACCGTAGGAGAAAATTCTGCCGGCATCACAGTATCTATACGTACTTTGAAATGACTGGTTGCGCCCCATACATTCTTAGCCAAAGTTTTTACATGGAAATACCAAATACCGTCTTTTACATTTTCATAAAACTGGGAAGCTTCTTTATTTGTTATCTTATTCTCTGGAATAGACCCAGCAGTGTTATCAAAAAGAACACTATAACCCAAATTAGCATTGTCGCTACCCCATTCAAGCAAAGGACTATTGTTGTTATACCAATCATCCTGAGAAGGATGAGTATCAGAATATATAAGTGCGCCGTTAGGGGCTCTGTTTTGCAACGTATAAGTAGCCCCAGATTTATTCATTAAAATTTCTGAACCCAGACCATCATTAGCATTTACGGTAGAAGAATCACTAATCGTAACTCTGGTACTGCCAGAAGAAAGAACTTTAAAGGTCATTGTAATTACAAGACCAGAACTAGTAACAATACCACCAGGGACAACACCAGCAAGACTAGCTGTACCATGAGTATTATCGTATTGAGGAGATTCAACCCAAATACCAAAAATAGACTTCCCTCCAGAAGGATTTACAATGGATAATTTTTTGGGGTCAAAATTTATTTTAAGATTAATAGCATTTATATTGTTACCTTTTGTATCAATATAAATAGGTGCCTGAAAAGTAGACCCTACTAAAAAAGTACTACTTCTTGGTGTAATAAAAATATCTACTTTGGGTAAAAGATTTTTAGCATCTAAATTTATAGAGCTTTCAGCTAAAATAGCCAAAGGCGCCGTAGCTAGAACTAAGGCAAAAAATATAGAGAAAATTTTAAATATTTTTTTATTCATTACATTTTTTCGATATCTTTCATTTTATCTATTATAACCTTTTCTGCGTCATCAAAGTCTCTATCTAGCGTCTTTATGCTTTTTTCTTTTTCGTCTTCTTTAAAAATTTCAAAGCTTTCCTCTATAATCCCCTCGACGTCTTTTATTCTTTTTTTAACTTTGATTTTGTATCTAATATAAAGATAAAGAACAACGAAAAGCAGCGCTACCCAAGCAATAATCATGTAAACATACATTGGGTCTAACCTAACCATACGGTATTCTATTGTATGGATTTCCTTTATTACTTCACCTGGCTTATTTTCTGGCTTGGTCTGAACAACTTCTTTTATTTTTTCTTTTATTTCCTGAACAGTATTTTTAGGCTCTGTATTGGTAGGTTCTGTGTTAGCCGTAACAGGAGCAGGGCCAATAATAAATGTAGCCTCATTTTGACCAGTCAAAGTATTAGTGCCCTCTCCGTCGTTCGCTAAGACAGCTCCTGACGTAAAATTGATAGAAGCTCTTCCTTCTGCTCTTGCTCTAAAAGATAAAGATACAACGGTAGCGCCACTGCCAGTATAGCCGCCCAGTGTAACCCCCTCAAAAGACGCACTACCCGCAGCATTAGAAAATGTAGGCTCCTGAGCCCAAATACTAATAATAGACCCAGATTTAGAGATAGATATTAAAGAAAGATTCTCTTGAGAAAAATTTAACCTAGAAGAGACAGCGTTGATAGACTCATTAGGGCTAGACACCATTACCTTTACATAAATAGTATCGCCTACACTGTAACTACCGGCTTCTGGCGAAATTCTTAAAGTCGAAGCATTAACAACAGAAAAAGAACTGCTTAAAATAAATATAAGCGCGCAAATAAAAATTAATATTTTTTTAAATTTTATTTTTTGCATATACCTTATACAAAAACCTGATAGACAAAGCAGTTAAAATTATTAGTACCAAAATTAAGCCATAAAGAAAATTCTTACTATATCCTGGTATCAAAAATCTTTTTACAGTGCTATTACCTGCAAAGTCTACAGCCTTTATAGTTAGTATACCTTGCAATTCACTCTCTTCCAACAAAAATGGATTAGAAATAAAAACCCATTCTTTATTTTTTTTCAAATAAACCCCCTCGATGCCAGATTCTTTGTCTACAGCATTAAAGACTAAAGTTTTTTTATTGTCATATAAATTTGGGTCTGACACAATCTCGGCATTTAGCTGTGGAGAGATAACATCAAAAGTATTATATGATTCTTCTTTTATATCAGAGCTAATATTTATTAAACTACTAACAACTATATTAGTAGACACAGTACCTTCCCCATTATTTAAAGTAGTAAAACTATCTGAAACAGAAATAATAGCATTACCTGATTTAATAGGCTTAAAAACAAGACGCATTATATTACCCTTACTGGTATCATCGGTACCACTATTAAAAAACCCAATAAACCCATTAGGCACAATCCCGGAAAATTTTATTAATCCCGAAGAAGAGACGCTTGGGCTAACGATCCAATGGGTTATAAATGATTTAGAATTCTCTGATCTAACAAACACAAGTGTTTTAGGGTCAAAAGAAATATTACCCTCGATACCATTAATACTTTCCCCTGCAGTATCTAAAACCAGATCAACAAAAAATTCCTGGTTAATAGCAGGGCTAGTATTGCTTGGATATATCTTTATTTCTGAAGCATTAGCATTAAATGCAAAAGCAATAAAGAAAATTGTAGTTATGATTATTTTTTTATACATATATTATCCAGTCCAATTAAATGCCATTATAGAAAAGTCTACCAAACTAATAATTCCATCTTTATTTAAATCCACATTTGATGGAGGATTATTTTTCTTATACCAATAAGCCATTATAGAAAAGTCTACCAGGTTTACTTTCTTGTCACAGTTAAGGTCTCCACGAAGAGACGAACAAGTATTTACCTCTTTCTTTTTGGATTCATTACCTACCTTGAAAGCAACAGTGTTACCAAAAGGACTAACTTCTGTCTCTACGGCAGATTTAGACTTTGCAAGGTGGGATCCAATCTCAAGCTGAGCTGTATCAAAGTTTAATAAATAAACACCAGAACTATCTGTTTTTACTTTATTAAAAATTTCTTTTTCTGAATGAACAGAAATAGTAATATCACTACTTGGTACACTTTGGCCAAAAATAACAACGTTTTCTCCTTGTTTAACTTCGCTCTTATCTACATCAATTGTAGGAGAAAGAAATATTCCTCCGATATTTATAGTAGAACCTTGAGATATAAATACCGGGAAAGAAAATGAGTTGGACTTTCTTTCATTACTGTCTTGTCCATAAACAGAGAAATTATAGTTACCGCTAGCAAGAGTTCCAATACTGACAGAGAAATCAGCCTTGGGGTCAGCAATAGTACTTACAACTAAAACACCATCTTTTAAAATAGAAACTTTGGAATTAGGATAAGCTCTACCAGAAAAAGTTATACGCCCGTCTCCGGTTCCTGTATCTCCACTTGTAGTTGTTCCAGTTACAGCGCCAGCAGTTACGCCTCCGCCTCCTCCACCACCTCCGCCGCCGCCAGTAGTAGTACCAGTACCAGCCGTAGGTGTACCACTAACAGCTGCAGATTCACTAACAATTAATCCTGAAACATAAGAACGTACTTTGAAGTAGTAAGTTGTCCCGTTAGTCAAAGATGTAACATTGCTTGATAATACGTTACTAACATTAGTATATGTAAATGGTCCTAAAGCGTTAGTCCCGACGCCTACTTCATAGCTAGTTACGTTACCCAGCGTTCCAACTGATGCAGACCATGATACAAGCACTGCCCCATTACCAGCAGTGGTTGCAACTACTGGAGTTGTCGCAATTGGAAAATAAAGAAATCCAGCATTCTTCATAAAAGAGCTAGAACTAGACTGACCACTTTCAAGCTGTCCGGAGCTAGAAACATATTGAAAGCTAGATGAAGTAGAAATACCTCCTTCCATTGTTCCAACAATAGGATTTTCTATTTGGAAATTTGTACTAGTAGTGTACTGAGCATAAGCATAAGAAAACAAAAACCCCATCACAATTAGAGATGCTGAAATACTTAAAATACTTTTTGCAAATCTTCTCATAATGGGATTAAGTGCGTGCTTACGCTAACGTACTAGTTAGTTTTTGTTGTAGTAGTTGTACTATTTTGAGAACCAATATTTAATGGTGCTACTTCAAGAATTTTGTTTAGTTCTACACTGTAAAGAAAAGCTTTTTTAGCTTCTGCATAAATCAAAACCTTATCGCCTTGTTTTGCATTTTTAAAGAAAGCTTGTTCTTTCAAAGCTTCAGTATCAGATACTGTAGCTACAGTTGGTGTTTCACCTTCTGGCAAAACTGCTAGTTTTGAAACTTTTGTTACTAATTCTGCAACTTCTTTTCTTGCCTGAGCATTAGGGTCTTGCTTCATTTTGTAAAGCTGGTAGTAAAAATACCCTGCTGCAGCTATAGCCAATACAGCTATAACGATTGCAATCTTAGAACTCATTCCCTTTTTTGGTGCGTTTGTTTCTTCCATAATAAATATATATCTTATAAAACTAGAGCTCCTAACTCTTGTCTGTTAATTATATATAAGATAAGCCTTAATATCAATTATATTTTGCCCAAAAATCCATTGACAAGAATAAAAAATGTTCTTTATTCTAAATGTAAGCCAATAGATACTTAAAAAGGTTCAAGATGTTAAACTGCGCGGCAGATGCAATCATAAAAGTTCTGTTATTTTTTATATAACCAAGATCTCCTCCTCCGCCGCCAGCTCCGCCGCCGCCGCTGCAGCGTCCTCCTGTGTCTGTACCAGTCTCGTTACCATTTTGAATACCATCAGCGCAAGTTCCTGTATAGCCGCTGCAGCGTCCTCCTGTGTCTGTACCAGTCTCATCGCCGTTTTGAATACCATCAGCGCAAGTTCCTGTTGTATCGCCGCCAGCTCCGCCGCCACCGCTGCAGCGTCCTCCTGTGTCGACTCCGGTTTCGTCACCGTTTTGCTGACCATCAGCACAGCTTCCAACATTAGCGCTAGATTCCACGCTACCGCCGCCGCCAACACTGAATTCAAAGAATTGCCATCCAGTATTACCAGAAACATTTGTACTATTTAGCGCCAAGAATGTAGCGCCGCCAGTGGCAATACTGTCTCTAATTGAAAGATAGTAATTACGCAATGTTCCAGTAGCTTTAGACAAAGTCCAACTACTTGTATCTACTGTACTTTTTAGTGTAACCAAAGATGCAGCCCCATTACCATTTACATCAAAATCTGTAACGGTTGTTGTTGTTCCTGCTGTAAATTTAATTGTATGAGGAGGAGTATCTACTTTGAATGTTGTAAATGTGTTTGAACCATTGATAGTATATTCTCCAGTTCCAGATCCATTTATCCAAAGAGTTCCAAATGTCTTACCAGCACCATTAAAGGTTTTTGCAGTAGAAGATTGGTCGGTAAGCTTAACCGTTGCCGATGAAAGAGAAACTGTACCGGCAAGATAGTCAAACAAATTACCAGTACCTGTTAAATTAATTACAGAAGAATTACCAGCCAAAGTTCCACCTCCGTAAACATAATCTGCATAAATAGTATTAGCATAATTAGTATACCAACCCCAGTTACTAGAATACCAAGAATCTGTTTGTGATGACGGCACAGCAAAAGAACTATAAGCGCCGTCTGTCTGAACATAAGAAGCAGCGAGGCCTCCATCATAATAGAAACCAAAAGGTGCATCTCCAATAACCTGAATAAAGTAGGTTTCCCCAGAAATAAGAGAAGCTGATATTGATGCTGTTACCCAAGAAGGACTTCCTCCTGCGCCTCCGCTAACACTACTAGATTCAGCAACCTTTACCCAATCAGTTCCAACTAATCTCTGAATACCGAATTTAAAATTCATTGAAGATCCACTATTTGATTTAACCCAAGCACTCATACTAGTAACAGTACCATTATTAGGAGCAACGTATTGACCTCCTTGGAAATCGTAAGTACCCGAATTTCTAGAAAATGGAGACCCCGGATCAGTACCTATTGTTTGATAACCCAATACGCCAGCAGTACCAGTCATTGCGATTTTGCCTGCATTTATTCCATAGTTACTACCCGTAGTATCAAATGTTCCATTAGACACAGTTAATGTTCCTCCGATATCTAGTAGCTCTCCTAAAGATTTTGTACCTGTTCCTGAAGAATTTAGGTTGTAAAACTTTGGAGCTCCAGACGCAACAGTAGCGCTGCCGTTACCGTTAAGATTTACAGTACTGGTTCCCGCATTAAGCACACCGTTTGTTTTAGTAAATAGCGTGCCAGAAGTTCCAGAAAGATTTACTGTTGAAGCGTTTAGGTTTAATGTACCACTATTGAAAACAATTTTACCGGCGTTCAAAGCATGATTACTACCAGTTGTCTCAAATGTGCCGCCAGACACAGTTAGCGTATTTGTCGCAGTCAATGCGCCACCAAGAGATTTTGTACCTGTTCCTGAAGAAGTTAAGTTATAGAAAGATGGATCTCCTGAATTTATAGTAGCACTACCATTACCTGTTAGATTTACAGTACTGGTTCCTGCTGTAAATGTACCAGATGAATCTTTGGTAAACAGCGTACCGGATGTACCTGTTACGTTAATAGTAGACCCGTTAGCAACCAAAGTTCCAGCACCAACATATGTTACATAGTAAGATCCAATAGTGTCATAGTGTGTACCGTTTCCAGATGTTATTGGGTTTACCCAAGCTGGGAATGTTCCACCGTTATCTTCATAGCTTCTATTAGCATAAGTACCTGCATTATAGTCGTAATGTAGTCCAAAAGTAGCATCACCCCAAATAGCAAAATAATAATCTACCCCATTTGTAACAGTGTAATCGTTCAAAGGAATCTCCAGCCATTGGTCAGTAATACTCAAAGAAACACTATAAGGAGAACTAGTCAGCAAATTAACAGGACCATCTTGCGAGTTAATTGTTCCCTTGCTATACAGTGCTGCTCGCATATTTACAGTACCGCTGCTAGCAAAAACTCTGGCAGTTAATTTATTAATAACACCAGTAGCTGTTGCGGTGAATCTTGTAGTAATAATTTTTGTTGTTGTATTACTACTACCAAGCACACTAGTCTCTCCAAATGTACCGCCAGCTCCCCCTGTAATATTTATCTTTCCAGCTGTAACAGTATAACTGCTGCCAGAACTAGTATCTAATGTTCCAGTCTGAACTTCTAGATTGTTCGCTGCCGTAACAGCCGCACCTAATGTCTTAGTACCAGAACCAGAAACTTTTAGATTATAAAAAGATGAAGTTCCTGAATTCAAAGTAGCGGTGCCATTACCTGTAAAGTTCACAGTAGAAGACGCAGGAGTAAATGTTCCGGTGTTTGTATAAAGAGTACCGCTAGTACCATTAACTTCAATCAATGGTGTCCCAGAAGCAGTTATAGTTCCTGCGTTAATTATCTTCTCTGTTGTTATAGATTCAGTAGAAGAGCTATTAACGGTTAGTGTGTTAGATGCAAGAACAGACAATGTTTCATCTGTGTAAGAGTTACTTCCCCCTTGTACAAGTAGGGCGCCTGATATAGAAGTATGCATTACATCTTCATCATCAGTTGCTTCGTATTGAGCAAGGTTAGTAGTAGATACGCTATTGTTTTGGTTACTACCAATAGTTAATACGTTTGTGTTTAGGACCATTCCAGTGATGTTACCTGATCCCCCGTATTTAGTTACAGCAGTAGATTCCAAGTTGTCTGCTACGTTATCCACCCAAACAGTGATAATGTCATTGTTTGCTACAGAGACGCCAGACAATGTCCATGCGCTACTAGCAATTGTAGTAGTAGCACCATTCAAAGTCCCATTTACAGCAACCTTTACAGTTGCAGTATTGTTACCATTTGCAGATCCAGTAATAGTAATACCCGATACAAAACTCCATCCACAGTTATGCCCACCATTTGTATTTGTACCATTACCAGCATCCCAAGTTGCGCCGCCAGATGCACAACTATCTGTAATAGACACATAAGAAACAGTATTTGTACCACTAGTATCAACCAAATTCCAATAAGATGTTGGAGTTGTACTTTGCAGTGTTATAAGCTGCGTAGCATTTGTATCCAAAGTTAGTGTACTAATTGTAGTAGTAGACCCCGCTGTAAAGTTAATAGCGTGCGCCCCCGTACCGTCATCTTTAAAATCAAGGAAAGTATTATCTCCAGAAATAGTATAAGAACCTGTAGCAGAACCTGGGGCAATCCAAAGATTGTCATATGTCTTACCCGCTCCAGCAAAAGTTTTAGAACTACTTGATGAGTCAGTTAGTTTAATAGTAGATGTACCAGTAGAAACGTCCATTGTCCCCCCTGTTGCGTCAAACACAGTACCTGTTCCTGAAACATTCACAGTTGAATCATTTAGCTTTAGCGTACCACCACTGGAACCAGTAACATCTGCATAAATACTAACAGTTGTACCAGTGTAATAATTAGAAACATTAAATGGGTCATTAAATGTTGGATAAGTATTTGTACCGTCGTCTGCTGTTTTATTACCGCTGCCAACGACATCGTAATTCATGATTAGATTACCAGCTCCAAGCACAGCAAACCAGTAAGATACTCCACTGGTGACAGAAAGAGATATTGCTGCTGTTTGCCAAGACGGAGTTGTAGTAGAGCTACCTGTACCCGCGCTTGTTGCCAGCAGTGTATCTGGCGCACCAGCATTATCAGAATATACAGCAACCTTAAAGACATTAGGTCCTGTATCGACAAGATAAACACTGATTTGACTTATTGTTCCACTAGATGACGCTGTAAATCTTTGCGCCAGCATATTACCAGAAATATAAGTTCCGGTGTTTGAACCAGCGATAGTGTTGTATCCCATTACAGAACTAGATGTTCCAGCAAAGTCTATTTTGCCCGCATTGATTGTATAATCGTTTGCAGTTGTTGTATCCAAAGTTCCGTTCCCTACTGTAAGAATATTAGTTACAGTTAGGGCTTCACCCAAAGATTTTGTACCTGTTCCTGAAGAAGTTAAGTTATAAAATGTAGGTGTTCCAGATGCTATTGTTGCGCTGCCGTTACCAGTTAAATCAACAGTACTAGAAGCAGCAGTAAATGTACCAGTATTAGTAAACAGTGTCCCCGATGTTCCAGCAAGACTAATTGTTGGAGTCCCCGATGCAGTAATAGTTCCTGCATTAGTTATCTTCTCTGTTGTTATAGATTCAGTAGAAGAGCTATTAACAGTTAATGTATTAGATGCAAGAATAGATAATGTTTCATCTGTATAAGAATTACTTCCCCCTTGGACAAGTAGAGCGCCTGATACAGAAGTATGCATTACATCTTCATCATCAGTTGCTTCGTATTGAGCAAGGTTAGTAGTAGACACACTAGTATTTTGGTTACTACCAATTGTTAATACATTAGTATCTAGTACCATTCCAGTAATATTACCTGATGCATACTTGGTGACAGCGGTTGATTCCAAGTTGTCCGCTACACCATCCACCCAAACAGTGATAATGTCCCCGGCTGATACAGTTGAACCACTAGACAAAGACCAACTACTACTACTAATTGTAGTACTACTACCCTGCAGTGTACCGTTGATAGCAAGTTTTACAGTTGCAGCATTATTACCGTTTGCAGACCCAGATACAGTAACTCCGCAAGACCCTACAGTCCAAGTAGTATCCCCTGACAAAGTAGAATTATATACAGTAACACCTGCCCCGGTCATATCATCAACATCCAGGTTTTGCATATTAAATATACCAGTCCCAGACCAAGCTCTTAGTGTATTAGTAATACTAGATCTAACCAATATACTATTAGGACCATCGATACAAGTTGTTCCATTGTTTGAATTCAAAGTTATTACTCCAGAGTTTACAACAGCGCCGGCAAGAGTAACCGCCCCTGTACCCACATTAGACCAAACCCCAGACGTTGCAATAGTAACTGCAGTTGGACCACTTAAAGAACTAGCTTGGTCAAATGTACCGTTGTTAACAGTTAACGCTGCGCCTAATGTTACGGCCCCGGTTGTACTTAATGTACCCATACCATTTTTAGTAATACCAGAAGCAGAACCTATTGTACCAGCAAGTGTTACGGTGTAATTATTTGTATCAATAAGACCAGTAGACGTTAGCGTAACAGCACGACCAGATGGTGAAGAAATGTTTCCTCCAGCTCTTAGCGTTCCTCCGTTAAAAACAAGTGTGTTTGTAGCACTACCATCTCCAAGAGCAGTTGTACTATTTGCTCTTAGTACACCAGCAGTAATAGTTGTGGTACCGGTGTATGTATTACTACCCAGCAAAGACACTGTACCTGTACCAGTTTTTGTTAGACCTATACTTCCGGCAAGAATTGCGCTGACAGTACCACTGTTACTAAATGTATAAGCTGTGCCTGTTAATACTCCAGTGCTACTGCTAATAAATCCGCTTGTTAATGTAACAGCGCCGACTGTATCAGTACTTGTTCCTAAATTAGCAGTACCCCCTGTTACAGTAAGAGCCCCGGAAGAAAGAGCATCGTTAATCCCCCAAGCCAGTGTACCCGCGTTAATAGTTGTTAGTCCAGCAAAAGTATTAGCAGCAGACAATGTTACAGTACCCCCAGTATTTTTGTTCATAGCAATAGCAGCTCCTGCTAATACTGCACTAATTGTTCCACTTTCCACTGTATATGTTGCTGATGAAGTTATTGTTGCTGCTCCACCTGTATTCACAATAGATCCGCCAATTAATGTTACAGCTCCGATAAGAGTAGTACCACCTTCGGAGAAACCATTCAAATCCCATGTACCGCCGGCAACAGTAACAGCCGGTGTTGCCAGTGCGTCAGCAATACCATATTTTAAAGTTCCCCCATTAACACGAATTAACCCCGTGGTAATGCTTACCGCATTTATAGACAGTATGCCCGAGTCCCATTTTGTTAATGTAGCAGTTGTAGCAGTAGCGCCAAATGCTGCATTAATATTTGTTGGACCTGTTCCCCTAATAGCCAAGTTAATACCGTTAGCAGCAGTTATGACTCCACCAAATATAACAGTTCCGCTACCAGAGTTTATAATTCGGGTATTGGCCGCAACAGTCATTGCGCCAAAGTTATTGTTAGTAGACGCCGCAAAGATTAAAGCCCCAGTATTACTAATACCAGAACCACTGACGTTCAATGTTTCGTAAGTAGATGCGCCGCCCAAAGAAAAAGTAGAAAAATCAAGCGCAGCTCCAGCAGCAACAGTAACACCTCCGGCATTTGTACCAAGCGGTGTATTAGCTGCCCCGCCACTAGCCCCAAGCTGTAATTTACCAGTAGAAACAGTCATTGCCCCAGTAGTACTGTTTTGACCCGAAAGTATTAAAGTCCCCGAACCTTCTTTTATAAGCGAACCTGTTCCAGACCAAACACTAGCTGTAGATTGTGTAATACCGCCTACCGCAACTGTTGTTAAAGCAAAGTTACCAGTAATTGCCCCTGTCAAAGTCAAAACTCCGGTTCCATAGTTTACAATACGAGATGCAGCACCCATTGTAAGAGCTCCGTTGTATGAAATAGTATTGTTAGAACTATTTATAAATGCACCAATAGATGCAATACCCGTTCCGTTAATTGTAGCGGTTTCTGATGTACCTAATGTAAAACCGTTTAGGTCAAAAATTGCTCCACTTGTAATAGATACACCCCCCGCACTTGTACCCAGCGGTGTATTGGTACCACTACCAGCAGCGCCCAATTTAAATGTACCCGCACTAATAGTAGTTACGCCTGTATAAGTACTTAACCCGGAAGCAGTCCAGACGCCCAAACCGTTTTTAGTTAATGTCCCACTAGTAGTACCAAGTATACTAGACAAACTTCCATTACCGGCTCCCCCAATAGTAAGACCAAATGTTGCTCCAGAAATAGTACCGGTATTAGTAATGTTTATATCTCCATAGTTGGAAATAATAGTACTAGCAGCGCCAAGAGTGATAAGACCACTGTAGTTAACAGAAGAAGATGATGTATTCTGCAATGCTCCTGTTGCTAAGTTACCAGTTAAAGTTAAAGGCTCAGCGGTACCTAATGTAAATCCATTTAAGTCTAAGGCTGCTGATGCAGTAGAAACGTTAGTACTACCAGCAACTGTACCAAGAGGTGTATTAGTAGCGTCACCAGTAGCCCCAAGTCTTAGTATCCCAGCACTAATAGTAGTCACACCTGAAAAGGTATTACTGCCAGCTAACTCCAATACTCCAGCGCCCGCTTTACCAAAAGTAAACGCGCCGCTTATGACCGCAGTTATAAGCGCATCATTATCCATTAGCCCGTCGTTAATAGTAAACGTAGCGTTAGCACCAAGACCCAAGTTACCTGTTATTATTGAAGCCGCGTTATTATTAGCAACAGTTGAAAAAGTTCCATTACCAGTTAGCGTACCAGCACCGGTTGTAATAGTACCAGCGTTAATAGAAATAGCGCCAACAGTATCAGAATTACCATTAAGATTATATGTACCCCCTACTATTGTAACGCCCCCACTTGATAATACATTACTAGCTCCAGCTGTAAGAGTGGCGCTGTTTATAAAAGTTGTACTAGTGTACAAGTTTGCAGCGCTCAGTGTTACATTACCCGTACCACTTAATACTACAGACCCAGTAGTAGCAGTGCCTATTATGGCGCTAACAGTAGAGTTAGCTGTTGCCAGGATATCAAGCTCAAATGTAGTAATACCAATTGTAGTATTCGCCCCTGCAATATTGTTTGCAGAGTTAATCAAAATATTTCCAGAGAGAGATGCAGACGCCATCGTAACAGTAGCCGCACTACCAGGATTTGTAATATCAAAACCATTCAATATTAGCGAGTTAATACTAACAGTACTAGCCGCAGTACCTGCTGTTAATTTTACATTAGTGTTAGCTGCTAATACCGCAGAATATTCACCTGTAAAACCTGTAGCATTTAATCTTCTAATACCGTTAGTGTTACCAACGTTATATGTAACCATGTCAGTTCCAGTACCGCTTAAAGAGTTATCTCCAAACGCACCCTTGATAACACTAATTGTTGCGCTGTTTGCCGCACCCGCAGCTCCAGTTAAAGTAGGCGCAGCTGTAAACAAAAGTGTAGACACATTGGCAGCAGCAGTACTACCCAAGCTTGTTCCGCGGAATAAAATAGTAGCCCCCGCAGTTCTTGCAAAAGATGCAAATGTCATAGTAGTACTACCCCCTGCTCCAGGTGTAATAGTTACAGTGCTGTGACCAGACGCAGCAGTCATCGCCCCCATTGTTTCAGAAGCCGCTGCTGCAGTGTTACCGATAAAGTTAAAGTTACCACCGTTTAGCGCCAATGTAACGTTGTTAGCTGTACCATTAAGACGGTCGGTGCTGGCTGTCGTAGAGTTATCCAGCGTTAGTGTTCCGCCCAAGTTTACAGTAACACCTGTGACCGCAGTAGCAGTACCTGCTCCGCTAAATGTTAGTGTTCCGGCATTAATAGTAATAGTACTACTAATAGTATTAACACCTGTCATAGTAACAGTGTTATTTGTGTTTTTCGTAACAGCAATTGCGCCGGCTAAGATTCCGCTAATTGTACCGCTCTCAAACGTATAAGAAGTACCAGTTAATGCTGCCGAGTTAGTAATAGTTCCTCCTATAAGAGTAACTGTTCCGATAGCATCGGCGTTGGCACCACTGTTAAAGGTACCTCCGTTCATTATAAGGTTTGTAGCAACAAGAGTAGTAGTTGCTGCATAAGCAAAAGTTCCAGCATCCACACGAGTATAACCAGTGTAAAGATTTGCTCCTGTTACAGTTAGTGTTCCCGCGCCTTGTTTAGTAATAGAAAGAGCACTGGCCGCAAAAACAGCACTGGTTGTAATATTCCCTGCGCCGCCAATATACAAAGAAAATGCTCCGCCAACTGCCGCAGACAATGTTAATGTCCCAGAAGCATTAGCTATACGAGAATCAGTTGCTTGAGTAATTGCTCCAGAGAAAGTTCCACTACTTCCAATAAATGCTCCGCCGTCATTAACCCCACGCCCGTTTATGGTTACACCTTCGGCAATACCCAAAGTAAATCCATTAAAGTCCAATGCTCCGCCACTATAAACAGTAGTAGCACCGCCAGTAGTACCAAGTACAGAGTTCGTAGGGCCAGCACTGTTAGCACCCAGTTTTAATGTTCCGTTGTTAACAGCAGTTGCTCCAGTATAAGTACTAATTCCAGACAGCGTCCAAGTCCCTGTCCCAATCTTAGTAACAGTACCAGTAGTGGTACCAATAATACTAGCCAGTGACCCTGTACCAGTACCTCCTAAAATCAAACCAAATGTTGCTCCAGATATTGTACCAGCAGCAGTTAAACTAATACTTCCAGAATCTACCTTGATTAAAGTTCCTGATGAACCGAGTGTTATTAGCCCACTATAAGTAACAGAAGATCCAGAGCTATTCATTAATGCTCCACTTGCAAAGTCCCCCAGTCCATAACCCACACCGTTTAGTGTTAATGACTCCGCAGCACCCAGCGTAAATCCATTTAAATCAAGTCTCGCTCCTGCGGACACAATAGTAGCAGCAGCTGTAGTACCCAATGGCGTATTAGTTGCGCCGCCAGCTGTTCCAAGTTTTACTGTCCCCGCACTAATAGTAGTAGTCCCAGTAAAAGAGTTACTGTTTGATAAAGTAAGAACACCGATACCATCTTTGGTCAAAGTAGTAATAGTAGACAAAACGCCAGTATAAGTACTATTAGTAAAACCTCCACTGGTAAAAGCAAAAGCTCCAGAGATTCCGCCACTTATTGTAAGAGCTCCATAATCCGCATTTATACGAGCAGCTGCAGTTAGTGTAATTGCTCCACTATAACTAACTGGCGTACCAGATGTATTCATAATAGAGCCCATGTTACTGTTACCAGCAGCAACACTAGTACCAGGTCCAAATCCAATACTAGCAATAGAAACAGATTCAGCCGTAGACAAAGTAAAACCATTTAAATCAAGAGCTCCTTGGTTTGCAACGGTGGTAATACCGCCCGTAGTACCCAGTGGTGTATTAGTACCGTTACCAGCAGCTCCAATTCTTAGAATACCGCTGGTAATAGTAGTAGCCCCGGTATAAGTATTTTCTCTTGTTAACAAGACAACACTATCCGTGGCGGTGTTTGTAGCAACGCGCGTTAACGCAACAGCGCCGCCAAGAATAGCGCTAACTGTTCCCTCTCTAAAAGAATAAGATGTTCCTGTAAGGATACCAGTTGTCCCAGTAATAGTTCCAGTTTGCAATATTACAGCGCCAACAGTATCACTAAAACCGGCGATGTCTAGCGTTGCGTTATTTACCGTAATATTACCAGAAGAAACGAAATTACTTGTTCCTGCTAAAAGTGTTCCCTCGTTAATAGATGTAAGACCTGTATAAGTTTTTGAAGTAGAAAAAGTTAATGTGCCTGCTCCACTTTTTGTTAGTCCGCCAGTAGTTGTAATCAAAGCAGAAATATCAACATCAACAGGAGCTAAGATATTTATTTCTACAGCGCCCGCTGCAATAGTAGTGTTAGCGCCAGCAACAGTATTACCACTAACCAGGTTTAAAATATTACCTGACGCCAGTGTGATAACTTGCGCGCTACCAGGGTTAGTAATACTTGCGGTTCCATCTAGAATCAGTGAGTTAATTGAAGACGTAACTGCCGCCGTAGCTGTAGTTAATTTTATGTTTGCGTTAGTTGTAGCAAAGTTAGTTGTATATTCACCAGAGAAACCTGCCCCGTTTAGTAAACGTAGCCCGTTAGAATTTCCACGACCATATGTAACCATATCTGTCCCGGTACCAGTTGGAGAATTATCTCCAAAAGCGCCCTGGATAATAGGAATAGTTGCAGAATTAGCAGCGCCCGTTCCACCCGTTAATGTCGGCGCTGTTGTAAAGAGTATATTGGAGACCCCGGCTCCTGGGTCCGAACCCAAATTAGTACCCCTAAACAAAATAGAGGCTCCGGCAGTGCGGGTCAGGGATGCAAACTGCATCGTCGTCGACCCACCAGACCCGGGGGTAACCGTTATCCTGCTATTCCCCGACTGCGTGGCAATACCGGCAGTTAAGACGCCGACAGTTTCGTCAACCGCGATAGAGTTTGACCCAACAAAAGTAAAATCTCCCCCGTTCAGCGTAATCGCTAAAGCGTCCGCAAGACGGTCAACAATATTAGTAGCGCTGGTATTGTCCAAAGTCAAACTTGCACCCGCACTAATAGTCATCGCAGTAGACAATGGCATAGCGCCACTACCACTTAAGACAACATCTCCATATGTAAAGTTTGTTGCACCTGTAAAGTTATTAAATGCCTGCAGCGTAAGAGTACCTGCATCAACTTTTGTTAAAGTGGCGCTTGTTCCATAAATAGGAGCAGATGAAGTAAAGGTAGTATTACCAGCTCCGCCGATAGTAAGACCAAGAGTTGATGCAGAGATACCTTTACTGTCAATAGTTAAAGTTGTAGAGGAATCAGATTCAATCAAGGCCGCCGCGCCAAGAGTAAGAAGCCCAGTTAACGTATTGTTTCCTGTAGTATTTCTAATTGCTCCGGTATACAAATGCCCTGTACCAGAAAATGTAATATATTCTGGAATAGAAAGACCTGACCCATCAATTTGCAAAGTTGCCCCAGCGGTAACAGTTGTAATACCGTCGATTGTTCCTAGACCATAACTATCCTGAATTTCCAATATACCCAAACTAACAGTTGTAGCCCCAGTGTATTGGTTTGCTCTTGTTAACACCACTGTACCAGCAGTACTCTTTGTTAAAGTTCCTCCGTCTCCAGCAATGATAGCACTGATGGTTCCATTGTAAACTGTAAAAGTAGAACTGGTTAATACACCAGATGTACCAGTTATTGTACCCGCTGCTAAGTCAAGAGTACCCAGTGTTACTGTACCAACCATATCGGAATAACTAGCAATATCTAAAGTACCCCCTGTTACAGTAATCGCGCTAGAAAGAATTGCGTTATTTACACCATATAAAATAGTTCCAGCATTTATGGTTAAAGTCCCCGTGTTTGTATTTGGAAAATTAAAAGTCACAGTCCCGGAACCATTTTTTGTAATTATTCCAGTACCAGTAATCGGCGTAGTAGAAAAAACCATATTCCCTGCCCCATCAAAAACCAAAGGTGCACTTCCTGATGTACCCCCGGCAATAGTTAAAGTACCGGAATCAGACGATATCTCTGTACCAGCGGCTGATGTCAAAGAGATAACTCCGCGATACGTATTACTGCCGCTAATATTACGAAGCGCCCCATTACTATCAACCCCATAGCCGCGAAGAGTTAAAGCTTCGTAACTAATATCAATATCCCCTTGCAATTCAAGAGCTGCGCCGCCAACAACTTCTGTACCAGTAGCAATAGTCCCAAGTGCTGTTGAATGTCTTGCATTAACAACACCCGCATTAATCTTCAAAATACCTCCAAAGGTATTTCCTCCGGACAGTACTAGTGTACCAGTACCTTCTTTTGCTATACCTCCTACACCAGCAATTTTTCCGCTAATGGTCAAAGTCTCAGCAGTATTAGTAACGACGATATTGCGAAAAATAGGAGAAACGTTATCTAGACGAATATTAAGCGCAATTGTATTACCACCAGATGATGCGCTGTCTGTAATACCAGCTAAACCTGCACCCAAAATAATTGGATTACCCGACAAAGTATAACCGCTACCAGAAAGAGTGATAGAGTTAAAAATTGTATTTTCAGTCAGGTCATTTGTATTAGAGAGATTAGATGCTCCGCCAGGAAAAACAAGATCGTCTCCTGTTACCGGTGCGGTACCTCCCCAGTTACTTGCCACTGACCAAGAGCCGCTAGTTGTACCAGTCCATGTTCGAACGGCTGCAAAAGTAGAATTTATATTTCCAAAAAAGAAAAATCCAGAGATTAAAAAAACAATGGAAAATTTTGCCACAGTAACAATTTTCTTATTAATAACAAACTCTTTCAAAAAATAAATCATATCTACATATAGTATAACTTATACTGCAATAAACTTATATAGATAAGAACAAAAAATAAAATACAAAACTACTACTGTCTATAGATTAAAATCTTTATCATAATTGAAACTTCTCAACAGAATTTCCACCAGCATGAGGTTATTTATATACTATATATAGTATATAATGTAGCTACCAAACTTATGAAGAAGTTAGACATCGAATCCATAGAAAATAGCAGTATCCGCCGCCAATGGGATGAAAATTCCAGCACATGGTACTTCTCTGTGGTAGACACCATAGCTTTGGTTACAAATAGCTCTGACCCACGCAACTACTGGAAGGTTCTAAAAAACCGTTTAAAAAATAGTTATCCAGAGTTGGTTACAGATTGTAACCAACTGAAAATGCGCTCTAATGATGGCAAATTCTATCTTACAGACGTAATGGACTCGGGTAAAATACTAAAACTTGTATCCAACATCTCCCCGTCCGACACCCCTGTATTCCAGGCATGGCTGCAAAATTTTAAGCTTAAAAATGCATTTGATGTCATAGACATACCCCAAAAAGATGAGAAAAGCAGCGATACAAATTATGTAAAACACCTAGCTCAATACGAAAGAGAAGAAGAGACTTCCTACACCCCCTTGCCTGTTGATTCAATGATACCTGTGGATATCTTTAAAAAAAATGAGCAACTCGTAATAAACGCAGATATTGCCGGAACAATTATAGATGATGTTTTTATATCAATCACAACAAAGTTTGCAACTATAAAATGTACCCGGGTTAAAAAAGAAATAAATGAAAATATTATTTCTAAAAATACAGAATTAAAATGGGGTACATTTTCCAGGACATTGCCCCTACCTTACGAAGTCGATATTGAAAAAATAGAAGCTTTTGAAAAAGACGGCATGCTGACAATCAAACTAAATATTATAGACAAGCAAAAAAATAAAATAGTTAAAATAAAATCACTTGGTTAACCAAGTGATTTTATTTTAACGGCTAGCGAAGTAGGCTTGTTCTGAAATTTCTTTCATTAACCCTACGGCCCATCTTCTTGTTTCCATAGAATTATCTTTACCTTTTATAATTACAGTTAAGAGATATGGTCGATTTTTTACATAAACAATTCCAGAGTCAGCAAAAATATTATATTCTTTATTCTCTCCATACTTGTGGGCAAATTTTACATCGCCCGGTATACCCTGAGAAAGATAATCTTTAAATTTTGACTGAGACATATATTCCAAAATTTTTTCAGAATTTTCTGGATTTAGATAACTTGATGTATAAAGCACTCTTAGAATTCGAGTATATTCTTTCGCAGAGATAAAACCTTTTTCATTATATAAATCTTCAAGACCAGTCTCCTGTTGGAAAGATATATAGTCCGAAACATTAAGTTGTCTACGGAAAATATTTTGCGCAGTGTTGTCAGAATTTACCAAAAGTTCTTTTAACAAATCTTCAACACTCATACTGCTGCTGCCAATAGTTTTATAAAGTTCTCCAGAATCAGAAGAAGTATCTCCTTCTATAGGCTTTAGCTGCTGATCCCAATCTAGTTCACCATCTTCAACTTTTTTAACTATTATAATAGCCTGTACAAGCTTAGAGAGAGATGCTGGGAATAGACGCAATTCTTTACCAACAGAGATGTTAGCACCAGAGTTAATTGTCTCATAATATATTGAAACATTATCTGGATATTTTTCTTCTACTGAATGTAAATAAGTTCTTAAGCTTTGAATGTTAATAATGTAAGAATCTTTAGACATGAACTCTCTCATAGGGTCTAAAAGCTTGTATTTTGACTCTGGGACATGGTCTTTGTGCAAAGAAAAGCTTACAGCAGCACCAATAATAAATGTTGCTATTGTAAGAGTAATAAGAAGAATCTTATATCTTTTTAGCTTTTTATTTAAAATGTCGTTTGAATGATTGGACATAAAATTAATTTAAACTACTACTAATTAAACTTCTGGGCTAGGAGCTGGATCAGGGGCTGGAGCTGGCTCTGGTGCGGGTTCTGGCGCTGTTTCAGGGGTTGGTTCTGGGGCTGGGTCAGGAGTAGGTTCTGGATCTGGGGCTGGGGTTTCGTCTGGGCTTGGTGATGGCTCTGGCGCTGGGTCAGACCCTGAATCACCTTGACTGCCTCCCCCATTGCCACCTGCTGAACCAGCAGAAGCTGCTCCGTTATTTTGCAGTAACTGTATCAATTGATCCTCGGTTACGCAAGTATTACCGACACACAGCTTATCTGTCTCCACTGTCTCACTTTTCATAACTTTGGCATAAATAGAATTTATTCCATTTGTTACGTCACCAAGCCAACTAGAAACTGCTGTCTTAAACTTATCCGCCAAAGTATCTTCAGTAACAATATCATTTATCTTTACATCTACATCTTGAATAGATTTAACTATCAAAGGAGTTAGCTTAGAATAATCTACCATCCAAAATGCAGTTGCTTCGTCTACTGGCTTTGTTACAGCACCTGGGTAAACTGCATACAGTTCCTGCGCTAGTACACCATGAGCAATCTTGTGTTCTGTGTCTGCTATCCAAGTATAATCATGTATTTTAATTTGATTTAGTGTAGCTAAAGATAATTCAGTATCTACAACATTTTCTTTTAGTCTTTGGTCAGAAGTAGTGTTGTATGCAGTAGCAGAAGATCCAAATGTTATAGACCCAACAGCTCCACCATTTCCATCTTGGAATGCAATTAATGTAGAAGGCCCTGCAGCGGTATTATCATCAAGACCTGATTGAATCAATATACCTCCACGGTTTGCATTGTCTCCATCGTTAAAGAATGAAGCAACGTAAGATGAAGCAACGTTACCTTCAACATCAAGAAGGAAGTCAGGTGTCGCATCGTTAATACCAGTACTACCGTCATCGTTAACAGTAAATTTAGAAACGTTATTGTTTTGTAAATCTATAAAGTTACCAGTAAATGAGCCTGACCCTTCTGCCAAGTCCATAAGAAGTCCTGTTCCTGTAAATGTAGAAGTGTTGTGGTAGAAAGTAGCAAATGAAGGCGCAGATGTTAATGTGGTTGAATATAGACGCATTACATCACCCAGTGTTGTACCACTGCTTTCTCCATAAATAGCAGCAGGAGCAGATACGCCAGCAGCAAGACCTGTTGTAATACCTTGCAGCCCAAATGTTGCGCCAGTACTGCGTAGCCCGGTATTTGTACCAGCTGTATTTGTACCGCCGTTCGCAGTAATATCTATACCTCGTACAGTGTTTGCCAAAGTAGTATTATCCACAATACGAATTAGTTGGTTTACTGCAGTATTAGCAGAAGATGTTGGTGCATTATTTAATACAAAACGGTTACCGACTTGTACGCCTCCTGCACTTGGGTTTGCAGTATAGTCTCCAAAAATTCCAGCTATTGCAGTAGTTGCTCCGTTTGTTGAAGTTGATCCAGTAATAAGCATATTGGCATCTGTAGATGCAGTTGTAGTACCCAACATAAACTGTCCAGCGTCATCAAACTTTGCAAATGTAGAACCGTTGTCCTGTATCAACAAATCTCCAGTAGAAGAAAGATTGTGTATTTCATCCCCTGATCCATTGTTTGTAAATGTAAGATTAAAGGTAGAAGCTCCAAAACCAATAGATGTTGATGTATCCAGTGTTGTAGCATCTGCCATATCTGCCCAGTCAATAACATCAGCATCAATAGTAAATACAGTTCCTGATCCTGATACAACGATGTCTCCGTAGTCTGCGTCAGATAGACCTCCGCCACCTACAGCATCAGCACTACAATCCCATGTGTCAGTAGATTCTACCCATTTCAATATTTGACCATCAGTACAACCCTGTAGTAGTGATAGTGTGTCTGAATATGTAGCAAGACCAGAAGCAGAAGATGTACCAGTTAGTCCATTAGTTGCAGCAACTAGACCAATAGCATCAGCATCGATTTTACCAGTTGAAAGAGTAATTATTTCATTTCCTGAACCAGCTGTAATTGTTCCTCCGATATCTACGTTACCGTTTGAACCTGTTACATCAAAGTTTGTGTAGTCGATGTTTCCGGTTGTGCCTAATATTGTATTTGCTCCTACGTTTATAGCATTTGTAATATTGCTGTCTGATACATCAATAGCATCAGTAATACCATCGTTAACTCCTGATGATGTAATCAATATTCCGTCAGTAAGAGATGATGCTGATGTGTCGGCATTGTTAATAAACAAACCTGCTTCTGTAACACCAGTAGAATCTGCGTTTGTAATATTAAGACCACGCTGTGTTCCTGAAGATGAAGCGTTAGTCATTGTTAATGTTGAAGAATCAGCAGATGTTGTTGAAGAGAATGCTTGATTAATAGCAAACAGTGAATCAGAATCCAAAGTAAATGTAACGTCATTTGTAGATGATGGAGCAAACGCATTATTTCCTGTTAGAGAGAAGTTTGTAGCTTGGTCAACGGTAATAGTGTTAACACTGCGTGTCAGACCAGTAGAGAATGTTAACGGAACTTCATATGCAGATGACGCTGTATACGCTGCAGTTCCAAGTGTACCGCCAGTTCCAATATTTAGTGTTGATCCATCAGTACCAGCAAATGTTAATGTGTTTGATGATGTTAATGTCTTTCCAGCAGCGATACTTAATGTATTTGTACCGTTAGCAGTAATAGTTAAACCGTTAGTTGTAGTTGGAGTAATTGCGCCAAGAGTAAACGATAGCGCACCATCAGAGTTAGATGCTGATACCCCATTTCCTGTTGTAACTCGGTTAACCAAAGTTCCAGTTGTTGCAGGTAATGTTTGAGTTGTTGCAGTTCCAGCAGCAGCAGTTGCTTGAAGAGTTACGTCACCTGATGTATTTCCAAATAATTTAATAGACCCAAGAGTTGTAGCGTTAACTCCAAGAGTAATCTGAGGAGCAGCTGATGTAAATGTTTGAGCTCCAGTAAATGTATTTGCCCCTAGTATAGCCAAAGTAGATGCTACAGATGGGAATGTAATTGTGTTTCCAGATACAGTAACGGTGCCTGTACTTAGAACTGGTGCAGATGAAAGTGTTTGAACTCCTGTGAATGTTTGCGCAGCATCAGTACGTGCAATAGTTGCATTTGTTGATGGGAAGGTCATTGTTGTAGAGTCAGTACCAGCAAGAGTTATAGAGTTTGATGCAGTTAATGTCTTTCCAGCAGCGATACTTAATGTATTTGTACCGTTAGCAGTGATAGCTAGGCCGTTATAAGTCAAAGCAGACGCAGCGCCAGCAGCAGATACTGAGAAGTTTGTACCAGCGATAGCATTACCACCAATATTTATAGCATTTGTAATATTAGCAGCTGAAACATCGATACCGTCAGTGATACCATCGTTAACCCCTGATGATGTAATTAATATTCCATCAGTAAGAGATGATGCTGATGTGTCGGCGTTATCAATAAACAAACCTGCCTCTGTAACACCAGTAGAATCTGCGTTAATAACGTTTAGTCCATATTGATTACCACTAGCTGTAGCGTTAGTTAATGTAAATTTACCAAGCTCGTCTGCTGTTGTTCCAGAAAGTGAAAGAGTTGTTAAAAGAGAACCGGTTGAGTCTACCTGGAATAAATCTCCATTACCGACAGTAAACAATGCCGCAGGAGATGCATCTCCGATACCAACGAATCCACCATCGCTAAATGTGGCAAATGTAGAACCGTTGTCCTGTATCAACAAATCTCCAGTAGAAGAAAGATTGTGTATTTCATCCCCTGATCCATTGTTTGTAAATGTAAGATTAAAGGTAGAAGCTCCAAAACCAATAGATGTTGATGTATCCAGTGTTGTAGCATCTGCCATATCTGCCCAGTCAATAACATCAGCATCAATAGTAAATACAGTTCCTGATCCTGATACAACGATGTCTCCGTAGTCTGCGTCAGATAGACCTCCGCCACCTACAGCATCAGCACTACAATCCCATGTGTCAGTAGATTCTACCCATTTCAATATTTGACCATCAGTACAACCCTGTAGTAGTGATAGTGTGTCTGAATATGTAGCAAGACCAGAAGCAGAAGATGTACCAGTTAGTCCATTAGTTGCAGCAACTAGACCAATAGCATCAGCATCGATTTTACCAGTTGAAAGAGTAATTATTTCATTTCCTGAACCAGCTGTAATTGTTCCTCCGATATCTACGTTACCGTTTGAACCTGTTACATCAAAGTTTGTGTAGTCGATGTTTCCGGTTGTGCCAGTTAATGCCTGACTACCAATAGATATTCCTCCGTTTGCAGTTAGCACACCAGCTAATGTTAATGCTCCTGTTGTAGCGATAAAGTCTGTACCAGAGTTACCAATATTTGTAAGAATATTAGCATTCATATCAATAGTACCAGCAGCGGTAAATGCTCCTACTGTATCAGTAGATGCATCAAATGTAATTCCCCCATTTGCAGCTAATGCTGCTGACAATGTAGCACCTGCTCCTGTAAATGTAGTAGTAGCTGCAGTACCAATAGTTCCAGTTGTTGTAATTGAGTCAGCTCCAACATCGATAGCCCCAAACCCAGAAGTTATAGATCCAGCATTAAGAGCGCCAACAGTTGTTAATGAAGATGTTACAACATTAGATGCCAATGTTGTTCCTGATATATCTCCAGCAGCGTTAACAGTAATAGTTGCGTCTGGGAATGTAATTGTTTTGTCAGATGAAGTAGGGTTTGTAACAGCAAAGTATGTCTCTATAGTATCAGCAGAACTTCCTTCGAAGATTAAACCAGATACTCCGAATTTTTCTGTGTCAGCAGACAGTGTGTGGTCACCTGTTAAGGCAGCTGACTCATCAAGAGCAATAGAATCTCCAGAAAGAACAAGTCCAAGTCCAGCGGCAAGATTTGTATTTGATGAAATATCTAGAGTACCAGCAACTTCAGCAGTACCTAGATCAACAGCATTAGTTGTAGATCCAGATCC
>CAZWBZ010000003.1:53824-66851 GCA_964632605.1 uncultured Candidatus Saccharibacteria bacterium | reverse complement strand
ATATAACTGCGGACTTCTAAGCCGTTATTCTAGGTTCGATTCCTAGCGGGGGCACACGAAACATATTGCATTTACAATATTTTATGCTAATATATTTCTATTGGGCCCTTAGCTTAGTTGGTAGAGCGCCTCATTTGCAATGAGGAGGTCACCGGTTCGAATCCGGTAGGGTCCACAGTCGTAAAAAAGAATTACGCAATGCGCGATTAGCTCAGTTGGTAGAGCAACCCGTTTACACCGGGAAGGTCATAGGTTCGAGTCCTGTATCGCGCACACGGAAAAGAGGGTCCTTAGTGGGGGCCTCTTTTTTGTTTTAAGAGTTTTTCTTTAAAAGAATATCTATAAATTCGGCCTCGCTAATTGCGTTCTCTTTTAATGCATTTAGCAATGTGTGGTCATTGTGCATTATATGTCTTTCCTTTACACGCATTAAAACAGGCTTACGGTCCGGGAAATGACGAAAAGTAAAAGTAGTTGGAACCCGAATATCCAAAGTACTAGCGGCAAGCCGCGCATATAAATCCAAAGTCTCTCTCACCGTTGGTGGCGCAAATTTATCACGACTGCCAATAGTCTTAGGAATATTACTACGAAACGCTGGGTAAATTGTTTCGGTATAGATTGGGTGCAATGTGTAATATTTTACATCTCTAAAATTTGGAACAACAGTTACAGCCCATTCATCCCCTGCAACATATTCTTCTATCATATATTCACCGTCTTCAGGTTTTTGGTGGTAAGTAAAAATATCCACAACATCATCCAAATTTGTAGCATCAAAAAGATAGCCTGTGTCTCCCCATTTATTTACAAAACCAACAGTATACGGCGGCGAAAAAGTATTATGTATAGTGCCCAGCAAACTATTATGATATTCCGGTGTTTGAATAAATTTACTGTTGCGTACGCCAGCAGCATTTATTTCTTTTGCTATATGATGCGGGATATAACCACGAAGAGAATCTTTAGGAGTATGAATACATTTTATACCCAAAGAAGAAACTATTCTTTCCACGAAACCATTTTTCTCCAAAGGCTCATCGATAGTAGAAATAGCAATATCTATTTTATGAACTAGCTGACTAGGCAAAATTGGCACGCCATCCAGATGCCATATCTCCTGTTTGTCTATCAAGATATCGTACGCGGAATATTGCGGGTGTTCACGCAGTGCACGCAAAATTATAGAACCATCAGAAATGGATCTTGAATAATGCCGGTTACTACTGCCGCCACGAATTACACCTACACGCACAACTTGCATGTGTATATTATATATTATTTTTTAGAAAACTTCTGCTTCTTTTTGCAATATGACGTCCCAAAACAAATCTATGGACTTCACTGTTAGCTAAAAGAATTTGTTTTTTGTATTTATTTATTATTTCTACGTCGCCAATAATTGCGCGAGCTTTGTGATGACTATCTTTAACAACAGCAACAACAGGAATATTTAAATTATTTAGCTTTAGTTCTTTTTCGATTACAGATTTTTGGACGTCATTACCATCGGCTACTATTAAATCCGGCATTGGCCATTCTGGATGATTTAAGCGGCGTTTTATGACTTCGCCCAAGGCCCCAGGATCGTTAGCACTATCGAAACCTTTGATATTAAAATTGCGATACTGGCCAGTTTCCTTTTCTCCGTTTTCTATTACGCTAAATGCTCCAACCATATCAGACCCTGAAAGATGAGCAATATCATAAGCTTCGATACGGTATTTACCCAAAAAATTGCTTTGCATTGTAACCATATCTTCTTTTATCAAAGAGACTTCGTTAATATGCGTTAGTGCAAAAATTTGCTTTTTAATACCGTTAGCTAATTCAAATTCTTTTTTCTTTGCAGCTGCTAGCATTTCTTTTTCTAAGGCTTGAAGAATTTTCTTTTTTTCTCCACTAAAAAATAGCTCTATATTTTTTATAGTTTTTGTATATTTTATTTTAGCTTTGTTTAGTACAACATCAGGCGCAAGCTGAATTTGTTTATAAAATTCGTAGCGGTCTTTCTTTAAAGTCTTGGCGTCCAAGAATGGGAAGATTTTACGAATTATTTTTAAAGCGCTGCGCAGCATGTCTCCACTGGGATATGGTCCGTAAATTGCTTTGTATTTTTTTCCGTTTAGTTCTTTGCCATTTTGAGATAAGATACGTCCGCGAACAGTAATAACACGAGGAAAATCGTCTTTTGTAATACAAACATAGTTATAACTTTTGTTATCTTTTTCTTTTGTATTATAGATGGGCTGATGCTTTTTAATTAAATTAGCTTCTAGAATTATGGCTTCCAAAACTGTATCTGTAATCTCATATTTTACAGTTTCGGCATCTTCTACCATTTTGGTTATTAATGGCCCGCGGGTATTAATAAGGTCTTTAGAAAAATAGCTTTTAGTACGGTCTTTTAGGCTGGTGGCTTTACCAATATAAATGATCTCCCCTGCTTTATTCAGGAAAAAATACACACCGGGACTAGCCGGAAGACCTAATTTAGCCAAACTTTGACTTTTCATAGAATAGTTATATCATGGGTTTAAATAAACCACCAACACCATGAATAAAATAATAAAACCTTTTGGTAAAATTTCAGAATTTGAAGAGGAGTTCATTAAAGCAGCAACAAACGAAGACAGGTTAATTGCAGTAATTAAAACTGCTGCAAACGATGGGAAAACTGATGGCCACTTGTTTAACCAAGGATTAGAAACTTTAAAAATCTATCTCTTAGGAAATAAAGATGCTATCGTAGAATTTAATAATACGCTAATGCAGCTTAGGAGCGATTATTTAATTCAAACAGAAAAAACAAACACTATTTCCAGTTGGAATAGAATAAATAATGCTATTTCAGGAACAGTAAAAATTCTAGAACAACAAAGTTAATTTTTAAAATTCTAATCAAAAGACGTCACCATATAGTGACGTCTTTTTTAATTTCTATTTTTTTAGAATTTTCTTTAGATATTTTCCAGTATAAGATTTTGGATTGTTAGCAACTTCTTCGGGTGTACCTTTGGCAACTATTTTACCGCCGCCAACGCCACCTTCGGGTCCAATGTCTATAATATAGTCGGCACATTTTACTATATCTAGATTGTGTTCGATTAGCATGACGCTGTGAGATCTTTCCACTAATTTATTTAACACATCTATTAGCTTTGCCACATCATCATAATGCAGTCCTACTGTTGGTTCATCCAGTAGATACATTGTTTTCTCTAGACGTGGTTTAAACAATTCACTTGCAACCTTTACACGTTGAGCTTCACCGCCAGACAATGTTGTAGCGCTTTGGCCCAGTTTAAGATAACCCAGTCCTACGTCTATTAGCGTTTTTAGTCTGTCGTAAACTGCAGGAATATCTTCAAAGAAAACGATACCTTCTTCTACCGTAGTTTCTAGTACATCGTAGATACTTTTCTTTTTGTATTTTACGGACAAAGTTTCTTTATCAAAACGGCGCCCATTACATACATCACATGTTACATATACTGTTGGCAAGAAATGCATTTCTACGGCTATTTCACCATTCCCTTCACAAGCTTCACAGCGGCCGCCTTTTACATTAAAAGAGAAACGGTTTGGCTTCCATCCGCGTAGACGCGCTTCTTCACTAGACGCAAAGAGCTCACGAATAAAAGTCCATGCTCCTGTATATGTAGCAATATTACTACGAGGTGTACGGCCAATTGGAGACTGGTCTATCAAAACCACGCGTTGCAGGAATTCTGTTCCTGTAAAAGACGCACAGTTAAAAGTAGTAGCGGAACGTGTTTTGCGTTCTAGTCTTGCTTGCAGGTTCTTGTGTACAATTTCGTACATAAAAGAAGATTTACCAGACCCCGATACCCCCGTAATACAAACCATTTTACCCAATGGTATTTCGGCGTTCATATTTACGATATTAAAAATGTTTCCGCCAGTTATTTTAAGCCAGCCTTTATCTTTTGTGCGACGGTCTGGAATTGGAATACGAGCTTCGTTTCTTAGATACGCCAAAGTTCGTGAAGCTCCTTTAAAAGGTGGGGTCTTTTGAGTTAGTAGTTCGCCTAAATCGCCGTAGGCTACAACTTGCCCGCCGTGCACTCCAGCCTTGGGACCAATGTCTACAATGTAGTCAGATGCATAAATAGTATCTTCGTCGTGTTCCACAACTAATATAGTATTACCCAGATCGCGCAGGTCAGTTAGGGTCTTGATTAGTTTTTCATTATCTCTTTGGTGAAGACCAATAGTAGGCTCGTCCAGTACATAAAGCGCTCCTACAAGACGTGAGCCCAGTTGTGAAGCAAGACGAATACGCTGCGATTCCCCGCCAGACAATGTATTAGCTTTACGAGAAAGAGAAAGATATTCCAAACCGACGTCTAGCAGGAATTGCAAACGGTATTCTATTTCTCTTAAAACTATTTGCGCTACATCAAATTCTTGTTCGGACAAATCAAGAGATTGTATAAAGTCGAGAGCCTCGCGGATTGATAACCCTGCGTAATCTACGATATTTTTTCTTTTCTTTTCAGAAGACAAAAATACATGCAAAGCTTCTACTCGTAGACGTTTGCCGTTACATACAGTACATGGGTCGTCTAGTCCAAACTGCACAGTACCAAGACCATTACATTCAGGACACGCTCCATACGGAGAATTAAAAGAGAAAAGACGAGGTTCTATTTCTGGGAAAGAATAACCATCATCAGGACAAGCAAATTTAGAAGAAAGCAAAAATTCGTTTTCTTCATTAAAAGATAAAGTTACCAAACCATCAGCTTCTATCAAAGCGCGCTCTATAGCTTCGTATAGGCGTGTACGAGCATCTTCTGGGTGGTCTTTAAATTCGTGTACAGCAACAGTATCCACTAACACATCGATATCATGAGTATTAGTCTTTGACAGTATTATCTTTTCACGAAGCTTCATTACTTTGCCATCAACACGAACGTATTCAAAACCGCGACCTAGTAAATCATAAAGCAGTTGATAGTATTCACCTTTGCGGCCACGCACAACAGGAGCAAAAATATTTAGCTCGGTCTCATTCCAAGACACTCCCATTATTTCTTTTTTACCTTTTGCGTTTTTTTCGAATTCTTTTACACGGTCTATTGCGAAATGCAGAATTTCGTCATTAGTTAGTTTCTTGATTCTGCGGTCACACACTGGACAATGCGGGTGCCCAATACGCGCATATAAAACACGCAGGTAGTCATAAATTTCTGTAATTGTTGCAACGGTCGAGCGTGGGTTGTTAGAGCGAGATTTTTGGTCGATAGAAATAGCAGGAGAAAGACCAGAGATTTCGTCAACATCGGGCTTGGGCATTTGACCCAAGAATTGGCGAGCATAAGCAGAAAGAGATTCCACATATCGGCGCTGCCCTTCGGCAAAAATAGTATCAAAAGCCAAAGATGATTTCCCGGACCCAGAAACCCCTGTAATTACAGTCATTTTGCCACGCGGAATTTCCACATCAATGTTTTTAAGATTGTGTGTACGCGCCCCACGGACGATAATAGATTCTTTATGATCGGTCTTCTTCTTTTGTGCCATCTACCGCGCAGTATAGCAAAGAGTTTGGCTTAATCAAAGAGACACTATTGTAGTGGCATTTTGACCATTTGAGAGCCATATACATACGGCGCAACTTGGTATTGAGAGAAATAAATATTTAAAGTATCAGGACTTATAGTAAATACAGAAAAGTTCTCAGCAGTCGGTTCGGTACCAGGAATTAACATAGAATTTATGTTCTCTAAAGTAGATTTGTAGTCATCATCATTATCAAAATCGGCTCTTTTTGTTTTAGCTAAAAATTGATCTTTCAAATTAGCTCTGGAAAACGTAGCTATTGTTTTTAAATAATCTTTATCATTAGGAAAAATTTGGTCCAGTGTAATATCCTTTGCAGTCTTTACATCATAATTAAATGACAATAACGCTTCATAGCCATGCGCACCGCCACTAAATCCAGCAACTGTAATTAAGAAACTAATTTTATTTGAATTAACCTGAATGTAATCAGTCTTTATCATAAAAGTCATATCGCCTGCTTCAGGGAATTCGCTAACCTTCTCCCCTGGTAATCTTGTATCATAGCGAGCTTTCCAGTTATCTTTTGCGTTATTTTCAAATTCACTTTGAGCAATTATTACAGCATTGCGAACTTTATCATTAAAGCTTGGGTCTGCATTTCGAAATTGAGGGTATGAGCCAGATACTGTCCCATATTTAGATTCAGTCTTTATTGGTACTTCATTAACAAAAGACATATCAACAGTAAGATTTTGTTGATTTATTATTTCTTTAGGTGTTTCAGCCTGTCTTTCTTTTAAGAAAGTTTGCCCTAGTTTATATAAAATAAAACCCAAGGCGATAAAAATAATTAGAGATAGTATGCGATGTTGTTTCATATATTATCTATTGTATCATATTTATTTTGCCATGCGGTCCTGCAAGATAATGATTTCATCACGCAGAATTGCGGCTGTTTCAAAATCCAAAGCTTTTACAGCTTCTTTCATAGCGCTTTCCTTTTGCTTGATTAGTTTCTTAAGCAATGTTGTTGGTAGGTCAGATTTAGCTTTGCCGCCTTTCTTTTCCATTCCAGCTTTTTTAAGCATTAGAGAAATTTCAGTATCTAATTCTAAGTTAGTTTCCGCTGACTTATCTTTAGTAAAGCTGTCGGTAATGTCTTTGATTTCTTTAGCAATAGTTGTAGGTGTAATACCGTGCTCTTTGTTATAACTAACCTGCTTTTCTCGGCGGCGGTTTGTCTCGGTGATTGCGCGCTCCATAGAACCAGTCATATTATCCGCATACAAAATTACGCGCCCAAAAACGTTACGAGCTGCACGCCCAATAGTTTGAATAAGAGAAACTTCACTACGCAGAAAACCTTCTTTGTCTGCATCTAGTATTCCAATAAGAGAAACTTCGGGCATGTCGAGACCTTCACGCAGCAAGTTTACCCCAACAAGACAATCGATTTCGCCGCGGCGCAGTTTTGTAATGATTTGAATACGGTCCAGTGTATCTACATCACTGTGTACATATTCTGTTTTAAAACCTTTGTCTTTGAGATAAGTTGCCAAATCTTCGGCCATACGTTTTGTCAGTGTAGTTGCCAGTACTCGGCGGCCTGCTTTGATTTCTATCTCAGCTTGCTCTATAAAATCTTGAATTTGTCCTGGATAATTTGCCGGAGCCTGCACATTTAGCACATCAGCAGATGGCGTTAATATCGGAGCTTTTTTAGCAGCAGACTTTCTAACTACTGGAACACCGCCTGCTGCCATAACAGGTTTGATTTCAATGATTGGGTCAATAAGACCAGTAGGGCGAATTATTTGCTCTACAATATTTTCACTATTTTCTTTTTCATAAATACTGGGTGTTGCAGAAACGTAAATAGTTGATGGAGTTATTTTTTCAAACTCTTCGTATCTTAGAGGACGGTTATCTTTTGCTGATGGTAATCTAAATCCAAAGTCCACAAGATTTTGTTTGCGAGCTTGGTCACCGTTATACATTGCGCGGATTTGAGGAACGGTTTGATGGGATTCATCAATAAACAAAGAAAAGTCCGGAGTACCGTCTGGATTGTGCGGGAAATAAGACAATAGCGTATCAGGGGCTTCGCCTTCTAACTTGCCAGCAAAATGACGAGAATAGTTTTCTATCCCACTGCAGTAACCAACTTCTTTAATCATTGCCAAGTCATAATTTGTACGGCGACGAAGACGTTCTTCTTCTAGCAGCTTTCCTGCTTTTTCAAATTTCTTTAGCGTAACATCTAATTCTTTTTTGATATCTTTTACTGCGCGGTCAACTTCTACCTTGTCAGTCATAAAGTGCTTTGCCGGGAAGACAAAAAGATCTTTAGTTTTTCTCTCTATTATTTCGTAACTAACTGGGTCAGTAGCGCGAATGTCTTCTACGGTATCTCCATTAAAAAATATTGTATAGAGAACTGTTTCAGAAACAGGCATAATATCTAGTTTGTTTCCAAGCGCGCGGAAAGTCCCAGAAGATAAATCTCCGGTAGTACGTTCGTACTGCATAGTAATAAGACGCTTCATTATTTCACTGCGCGGCATCTTTTTACCAATTTCCAAATGCATGTTTGTCTTTTCGTATTGCACTGGTGACCCAAGACCGTAAATACAAGAAACAGATGCAACAATAATTACATCTTTGCGTGTTAGCAAGGCTTGCGTAGAAGCGTGGCGAAGACGGTCGATTTCTTCGTTGATTTGCGCATCCTTTTCTATATAAGTATCGCTGGATACAACATATGCTTCGGGCTGATAGTAGTCGTAATATGATACGAAATAATGAACCGCTGCATCCGGGAAAAAGCTACGGAATTCTTGAGCCAATTGCGCTGCCAAAGTTTTGTTATGCGCAATAATTAATGTAGGCTTACCCACCTCGGCAATAATGTTAGCCATAGTAAAAGTCTTACCTGTACCTGTGGCGCCAAGCAAAGTTTGCTTTTTGTAGCCCTTTTTAAGCCCATTTACCAAGCCCGAAATAGCCGCCGGCTGATCCCCAGCAGGTTTATAGTCAGATACTAGTTTAAATGGGCTATTATTTTTCACGTAGCCAGTATAGCACAAGTGGTAAATTTGTGTTTTGTAAATTATGTGGTACAAATAATACAAATAACCCTATATTATGGAAAATAAAAAATATACTGTAAAAGAAATTTTGTACGTGATTTTTTTCCCCTTTAAAAAATTAAAGGACGAACCCCGCTATTTTATATACTACAGAAAAGCACAAAGGATTATGCAGCTAGTTATGATCATGCTTACTATTGTATACTTTTATATTGGGCAGAAAAACCCATTTTATTTAGAGGTTCTTATGGCAACTTTTGTCTTAATAATAATTTACGCTACTATTAATAAAAATTATTTATCTTTAGAAAAAGAGCATATGGAATTGCTTAAAAACAGAGAAGAAGACAAAGAGTTCCATCTAAAATTGGAAAATTAAAAAAAACACCCCGGAAAATTCCGGGGTTTTTTATTAATACATTTCTTTTGCTAATTCTTCACACTTTTTAATAAGCTCTGGATCAGTAATCAAAGTAAAACGATCTACCATCTTTTCTCCATCGCCACCAAATTCCAACGGCAAAATTATTCTTTCTTTAAACATATCAAACGGTCTAACATCCCAATGTTTACCGTCGGTGTATACACCAGCAGATGTATAAAGTGGTCGATACACAACCATTGCAGATTCATTTAACCCTTCTATTTCTGTATGATGACCAACATTAAGAACTTCATACAAATGATCATTCCACCCAACTACCGGGTCATGTTTGTAGTGGGAATAAAACCCTGTTTGTATTGATTTAGACATAATATTTTTTATTGATTATGATTATATATTATTTATAGTATCGTGCCAAAAATTCTTTTTTATATTCCGCAAATGTATCGTCCAAGATAGCTTGGCGCATGTTTTGTACAAGCTTGTTTATAAAATACATATTATGGATAGATGCCAATGTTGCTGCTAGCATTTCTTTAGCTCGGAATAAATGCGCAACGTAAGACTGAGTGAAATTTTTACAAGTATAACATTTGCATTCACCGTCTATTGGACCCATTTCGGTAGTGCATTTTTCATTCATTAAATTTAGTCTGCCGTCATTTGTATACACTGTACCGTGGCGCGCCATACGTGTAGGAGCTACGCAGTCAAAAAAATCTATGCCTTGCTCTACACCCATAAATAAATCCAGTGGCTCGCCTATTCCCAGTAAATGTCTTGGCTTATCGTTAGGCAAAACTTTGGTAACCCAATCCACCGCTGTTGTCATATCATCTTTTGAAAAAGATCCGCCAATACCAAAACCTTCAAATTCTCTACCGTTACTGGCTTTCATATTTGCTAATTCTTCGGCTGAAAGTTTTCTTAAATCTTCAAACTGCGCGCCTTGAACAACACCAAACAAAGCCTGCATGTTTTCTGGATCAAGCTCGGTGTGAACTTCTAAAGATTCCTGCGCCCATTTGTGTGTGCGAATTAAAGATTCTTTTTGGTATTCATATGTCTCTGTTGGACTAGTACATTCATCAAAAGCAAAAATAATATCTGCTCCTAAATTCTTTTGTATTTCCATACTGCGGCGAGGAGTAAGATAATGCAGTGACCCATCAATATGAGAACGAAATGATACGCCGTCACTACCAACCTTAGCTAGCGGCGCTATATCGTCGCCTGAGCGTCCTGGATTTAATTGCAGCAGGTCGTCACCAGTCGCAACCTTGGAAACTGATTTGCCATAAGCAGCGCCAAGTGAGAAAACTTGAAAGCCCCCACTGTCAGTCATTGTAGGTCCATGCCAGTTCATCCATTTTGGGAACCCTCCGGCCTGCGCTATTATTTCATCCCCTGGCTGAAGATATAAATGGTATGTGTTAGCCAAGACAACCTGAATACCAATATCTATTAGCATTTCAGGGGTCATAGATTTTACAGTAGATTTAGTACCCACAGCTACAAAAGTAGGGGTAAGAATACGTCCATGAGGTGTATCATAGTAGCCTGCGCGTCCTCCAGATTCTAAAGTTTTTTCTATATGAAAATTAAAATTTTTCATACTATTTTTCTATTACAACAAAACGTAGGTACTGAAAATTTACAACAGATCTCAAATAAACAACCTGGTCTTTGGTATCATCACGAGATACAGTTTTTACAACTTCAGCAAAAGGTTCATTAAACAAACTTGGAATTGTTGCCAATGCTCCAACTGGGATTTCTATATCTTTCGATAAAATAGCTTCAAAGCTGGCACCACCACGACCACGAAAATTAGCGCTAGTACTATTCATAGCATCTTCTAAAATAATTTCGGCATTTGTATCAATACCAGGAGAAGAATAAAGAGTAATTGTAGCATTACGTCCAGATACGCTAGTGACACTACCCATAGGAATACCACTAATTGTATAAACCTTTTTACCAACAGTTGTACCTTCGGGCGCATCTACAAGCAATGTGTCGTACGCAGAAAGACTAGGCTTGCCAACAACACTAGCTAAAACAGATTCAGATCGAGTTAAAACACTATTTTTAAATCCGCTGTTTTCGTTCTCTATTAAAGAATAGTCTGCCATACGAGAACGTAGCGCTTCATTCTCTGATTCCAGAGAATTTATACGTTGTAATAATTTTGACTTTGAATGAGTTACGGAATAAATACCTCTTTCAAATGCAGTCGATGTTTCAATAACAGGAACAGTAACAGCGTAAGAAAAATTACGGAAAACTTTTCTAAAGCCAAAAACAAGAGCAATTAAAAAAAGCACAAAAATAGCATAACGAAATCCTCGGTAGCTTTTTTTATGGTGACCTAAATATTGATTATCTTGGTGGTAAGCCATTTTCTGGAGAAACTAAAACTTCTTTATAATAATCGATATCATCCAGAATTATGCCTGTTCCCCGCGCTACTGCTGTTAGTGGGTCATCTGCTACAAACACTGGAATCTTTACCGCGCTACTAAGCAATTTATCAAATCCGCGAATTAGCGCACCGCCGCCAGATAAAATAATCCCACGGTGAATAACATCAGAAAGTAGTTCTGGTGGAGTAGTTTCTAATACTTCTTTTGTGCCTTCTACGATAGAAAGAAGAGACCCGATTATAGCACTGCGAATATCTGCATCGGTTACAATTATTTCGCGTGGTAGACCAGTTACAAGATCGCGCCCACGAATTGGACATTCCATCAAATCTCCTGGTATTGCGTTACCTAATGCAATTTTTACAGCTTCGGCGGTTTTGCTACCAACAAGCAATTTAAATTCATCACGCATAAATGTAACGATGTCATCATTTAGTTTATCCCCTGCAATACGAAGATTTTTAGACCGCACAATACCGCCAAGTGCAATTACTGCAATGTCAGTAGTTCCGCCGCCAATGTCTACAATAATAGACCCAATAGCATCTTTAACAGGTAAACGTACACCAATAGCTGCAGCCATTGGTTCTTCTACGATATAGACTTCGCGTGCGCCACCTGACATTGCCGCGTCATAAACCGCGCGAGTTTCTACGTTTGTAATTGCAGTTGGTACACCCACAACAACACGAGGGCGGAAAAACTTTTTAGAAATACGTTCTGTTTTTTGAATAAGATAAGTTAGCATTTCTTCTGTTACTTCAAAGTCTGAAATAACACCGTCAACAATTGGTTGAACAGCTTTTACGTGTGCAGGTGTACGGCCTAGCATTTGCTTGGCTGCAGCGCCCACGGCAACAATTTGACCTGTCTTTGTGTTAACCACAACAACAGATGGCTCGTTGATAATTATTCCTTGCTTACTAAGATAGACCAAAGTATTTGCAGTACCCAGGTCTATACCAATATCATTTGAAAACGCTTTATATAATTTACTGAACATATTTAACAACCTCTTCTAAACTGATTATCTGACTTTCTGTATCGCTTCTTCTTTTTACTTCTGCTCCGCCGTTTTCCAAACTTCTTTTAGATATAACAATACGAATTGGCATACCCAATAAATCTGCATCACCGAATTTTTCTCCTGCTGTTGGACCTACTCGGTCATCGAACAATACTTCTACACCTGCTGCATTTAAAGAATTATAAATCTCTTCAGCTTTTGCATTTATTTCAGCATCGTCGCCCAAAGATATTAGATGCGCGCGAAATGGCGCCACAGATTCTGGCCAAACAATTCCACGTTCGTCAGAGAGAACTTCTACAATAGTACCCATTAGTCTAGTAAGACCAATACCGTATGAACCCATAAAAACAGGTATCTCTTCTCCTTTTTCATTATTATATTTTAGTTCAAATGGTTCAGAGAATTTAAACCCAAGTGAAAAGATATTACCAACTTCAATTGCTTTTTCTTCTACCAAAGAATCTCTAGAAATTCCAAGATCGTTTAAAACTTCATCATTTAGAACTTCTTTATTAATAGCAATACCTTTTGATTTATCTATGTATATCAAATCTTCTCCAGCGCT
>CAZWBZ010000003.1:22434-53814 GCA_964632605.1 uncultured Candidatus Saccharibacteria bacterium | reverse complement strand
TACAGTTTGGAATTCATGAGAATATTTAGAAAATGTTCCGCCAGATGCAAATGTAACGTATGTTAAATCTCCTAACCCTGCACGTTTATAAACACGAACATACGCATCTTTTATTTTTTCATAAAATTCCAAATGTTGAGATTCGTCTTTAGAAAAAGAGTACAAAGCTTTCCAGTAGAATTCTCTACCGCGCATAATTCCAGATTTACTGCGAGTTTCGTTACGGAAGATTGTTTTAAAATCATACGGATAAATTGGTAAATCTTTGTATGAAGAAATAAAATCTTTCATGATATTTGAATAGGCTTCTTCGTTTGTAAAAGAAAGACCAACTTCGCCACCATTTTTAAGAGTTGTCTTAAACCAATTGTCTACAACATTGTCATCCCAACGATTTGTTTTTTCCCAAACTTCTTTGCTTTGAAGAACTGATGTTTTCATTTGCAGTCCGCCAATAGCGTTCATTTCTTCACGAACGATGTTCATTATTTTTTCTAGAACACGTTGACCCAGTGGCAACATACTATAAACACCCGCCATTTCTTTGTGGACATAACCTGCGCGAATTAAAAGCTGCGCATTCTTAGAAACTTCGTCAGCTGGCGCTTCTTTTCTTGTTTTGGTGAATAGTTGTGATTGCCTCATATATAACCATACTGTACCTTAAAAACGTATATAAATCAAAGGTAAGATTTTAGTGATTTAGGTAATAAAAAAAGAGACCTTTTGGGTCTCTTAATTAAAGATTTTTGGTAATTTAATATTCTCTTATGACTTTACTATCCCGATAAAGGTCTTTAGCAAAAGTCCTGTTGTTGTAGCGATATTGAATTTCCCATTTTGAATTGATAGTTGTTTTATCAGAAACTAGATTGTTTGCATCGCATTCAATTGTCTCACCTTCTGACTTACTACCATTTTTAGAACCGGCCACTGGTCCAGTAATATGCATTGAAGCTTTACCGGACGATGTCATGCCTTTAAATTCTGCTGGAGAATAATAAGTTGGTTCAACTTTTTCTCCCTTACCACATGATGCAAGAACCAATATTATGGCTATCGCAAAAACTATTGTATTTTTTTTCATATTTTTAAACTTGAGTGCTTTTGTTTAATTGTTTTTCCATCTTCAATACCTGAAAGTGTGAAGCAACATAGAAAATTAAAGTCGCTAAATGAGAAATTACACAAAGGTCTATCTCAAGCCAAGCTAATGTTCCAATATAAACAATAATCGAAGCTGCAAAAATCCAAACCCAGAAACTCCAAAAATAGTCCGATGTTAAAGATGCGTAGTCTTTGGTTATAAGGAAAAAATAAAACAGAAAGATTATACCTTCTAGAAATTTAGAGCTCCTTTGACTATTAACTTCTTTATTCCAACTTAAAAAGTCTGGAGAATAGACGCTTACTAAGTTTAAAGCAACAACTAAGATTAGGGCTATTAAAAGCACGTTTTTTATTAAATTTTTCATATTTTATAATGTATATATTTGTTCATATAATAACACATATTGGCAAAAAAGCAATATGTAATTAGCCCTAAAACCACAGTCATCAAAACAGGGCTCTCCCCTTGTAAAATCCCTGGTTTTGTGGTACTTTTTAGTAGTCCGTGAATTTAGAGCTTTGCTCTATTTTTTGTTGCTTTTGTGGCTAAAGAGCCACCGTCGCGAGCAGAAACGGACGAGATTAATCAATAATATTTTTATAATATGGAACAAAAACCATTTGTTCAAGCTTTGCTTGAAGCCGGGGCTCACTACGGATTTACAAAATCTCGTCGTCACCCAAGTACTCAAAACTTTATAATCGCTACTAAAAACAAGAGCGACCTTATCAACCTAGAAGCTACAGCTGACCAAGTAGAAAAAGCAAAAGAAGTTTTGCGTGGTCTTGCTGCTGGCGGCAAAGTTGTAATGGTAGTTGGTACAAAGACAGAAGCAGAAAATGCAATTAAAAATGCAGCTCTAAAAATCCAAGCTCTTTCTGTATCACACCGTTGGGTTGGTGGTATGATCACTAACTTTTCAGAAATCCGTAAGCGTATACAAAGACTTACTACTTTAAGAGATGAAAAATCTCAAGGTCTTCTTGAAAAATACACAAAGAAAGAACGTCTGCTTCTTGACCGCGAAATGGAAAAGATGGAACGCAATTTCGGTGGTATCGTAGATATGAAAAAAATCCCAGATATCATGATAGTTGTTGACCCAAACAAAGAACACATTGCAGTAACAGAAGCAAAAATGATGCAAATCCCTGTAATAGCACTAGCTAACACAGACTGTAACATTGATCTTGTTGACTACCCTATCGTAATGAACGAATCTTCACGTGCTAGTATCGACCTTGTAATGGGCGCACTAACAGAAGCTTACGCAAACGGTCGCGCATAATTCTTTAATTTTTATTAGTTCTTTAATTTAAATATCTTATATATGTCTACAGTATCTATGGAACAAGTAAAGGCTCTTCGTGATGAATCTGGCGTATCAGTAATGCAATGCCGTAAGGTTCTAGAAGAAGCAGGTGGCGACATGGAAAAGGCTCGCGTATTACTATCTAAAAAAAGTAGTGAAGCAGCAGCTAAAAAAGCTGACCGCGAAACTGCAGATGGAGTAGTAACTATTGCTGAAACAAAAGACGGTCTTATGATGTTTACACTGCTTTGCGAAACAGACTTTGTAGCTAAAAACGAAGACTTTGTAAAACTAGCAGCAGATCTTGCTGAAATAGTTAAAAACGAAGGTCTATTAGCACTAGAGACAAAAGCAGAAGCAATGATTGCTCCTGTTATCCAAAAAGTTGGAGAAAACATTCGTATCGGTAAAGTAGAAGAAGTAGCTGGTCCAACTGTTGGAGCTTACGTACACAGTGGTAAAAGTGGTGTTATCGTATCACTAAACGGCGGAGACAAAGATTTAGCTCGTGATATTGCTATGCACATTGCAGCAATGAAGCCTTTATACACATCAGTAAACGACATTGACGAAGCAGCTAACGTTGCAGCGAACAGTGTTTTTGCAGAAGAAATTGCAGCTCTAGACAAGCCAGAAGAAATGAAGGCAAAAATCTTAGCTGGTAAACTGGAAGCTTACTTTAAAGAAATGACTCTTATGAATCAAAACTTTATCAAGAACCCAGAATTAACAATAGAAAAACTTCTAGCAAGTAAAGGCGCTACTCTTGCAGTGTATAAAACAGCATTTCTTGGCTAAATAATTGCTATAATAATAGTTATGTTGTTAACCATTTTTATTGTCCTGTTTTTTATATCGCTTATTGCCGCTATTCTAGTTTTATACTGGCAATGGAAGCGTGTTCAAAAAGGAGAAATAGAAATAACTGGCCTAAGCCACGTTAGCAGTGACATAGAATCCCCTATTACAATTCGTGATATCGGAATTCTGGTACTGTATATTGTAAAACACACATTACAATTTATTATCGTACAACTGTCTAAACTATATTTCTTAATTAGTCACAAAATAAAAAATCTTCCAAACCATAAAAATCCTAAAATTGCTAAAATTGTAAGTAAGGTTAAAATACCTAAAGTCCCAGACCAAGCAAAAGTTTTTATGAAAAGAACAATGGAAGAAACTAAGCAAAAGATCAACAGAGTTCGCCAAGATTTGGCACACCTGGAAGAATCTATAGACAAAAGAGTAGACTAAAATAAAACCCCCGAATTATCGGGGGTTTTATTATTTTGTTTTACTTTGGAGCCGCTTCTAGGGCTCTAACTAGGACGTTCACTTTAGTTATGCTTTGAACGTAATTATTTTATTTTACTTTGGAGCCGCTTCTCAGACTCGAACTGAGGACCTTCGCTTTACAAAAGCGTTGCTCTACCAACTGAGCTAAAGCGGCGTAGCTCAATAAGACGATGTTTAATAAATTAAACGATATCCTATCAAGCTATGATTATATTAGCATTTTGTTTTAGATTTTTCAAGTCCTATTTGGCCTTGTTCTTAGACAGTGCTTCAGCTGCCTTTTTCTCGTTTAAGAGACGGGCTTGCTTCATTTTAACGATCTCAGGAAGAGACTTTTCTATGTCTTCTTGTGAACTAAACCCTGTATAAAGCTTTTCGTTCATTACAAGAGCTGGCAATTTAGTATCTTCAACTTTAAAGATTTTTATTAGAGACTGCAGCGCTGTTAGGTCCAAATTATAGTCAAAAGAATAAATACGTAGCTCTGGATATTCACGGCGCATCTCTGTTAGTACAGCGGACTGCTTTATACATTCACTACAATTCTCGGCAGTAGTATAAAAGTAAAATATTGGTACTACAGTAGACCCACATTTAGCTTTTATCTTTTGCATCAAAAGATAGTCTTTAATTTCTAGTAAAGAATAGTATCTTTTTAGTTCTGTAACTTGGTCTTTGTTGCGAATATTTTGTTCACTATAAGCTATCTTATCCGCCAATTCATTCAAAGTATCAGACAATGTATTAGCAGCAACATCTTTACAAGATAGTTCCTGTAGTAGTTGGAACTGCGTTTCAGAAGACATAATGTCTATAGCTACAGTATCCTGGATAGATTTAATATTTTCGAGTTTGCGACCAGAGAGAAAAGAAGAAAGAGCCATTGTTGTTACAAACAAAGCCAATGTGATTACAAATACTACTATATATCTTTTTATATCTTGCTTTTGCATAATTAAAGACTAACATTAAATACTACTAAATTCCACGAGCATCTCTCTCCTTTGCCCAACTAGCTTGATAACCAGTAAGAGCGTTATAGATAGCCTTCATCATCCAAAATGGAGCCACAATACTGTATACAAAGAAAAAGAAGATTATGTTTACAGATAGTTTTATCTTTCCACTTTTAATTCTCTGCCCAATGAACAATGAATTAAAAACAGCTAAATAAACAAGAATTGTGATAAATAATATTGCGCTAGTTGGTATATAAAACCAGCTAAGAGTTAAATCCGGACTGTTAAAAACTGCCCCTGTAGCTGAAATAGAAAGTATTTTTCTGTATAGAAAACTAACAAGATTATATATAGTAAAAAAGAACAAAAAGATAACAGAAAGAACAGATACAATACCAGAAGGCAAAGTAATAAACCCAATGTTCCCATACTGACGACGGAACACTAAATGACGATAATCAAAAGTATTTTTAATAAAGCCATATATCCAGCGTAGTCTCTGACGGTACAATCCCTTTACATCAAGCGGACCAATAGTATAAACAAAAGCGTCTGGAGCATGTTCTATGCGCATATGATTCTCTTTCATACGCATAGCAATTTCTTGGTCTTCTGTATTATGAGCGTGTCTGTATTGTCCAACTTTTTCAAAGACTTCTTTTCTGAAAATTGAAAAAGGTCCAGGTGTCACATGAATAGCATCAACAAAAGAAAGCATTTTTTTAACAAAGATAGAAAACTCATATTCAACAGACTGAGCCTTTTGAATAATTGTTTTAGGATCATGTGTCAAAATAGTAGGAGCCACTGCCATAACATTAGGAGAAAAGAAATAAGTCATTATTCTCTTCAAGGCTTCGGGGTGGACCATAGAATCAGAGTCGAGACAACCAACAAAAGGAGTATCCGAATTATCGAGACCCAAATTGTTTGCAGTAAATTTACCGCCGTTAGGTTTTGTAAATAGTTTTATCTGAGGATTGTCTTTGTATTGCTGCATGATCTCCCAAGTATCATCGGTTGATCCATCATCAACAATATTTATAAAAAGTTTATCCTTTGGATAATCCATAGCCATAAGAGATTCTACTGTTTTCTCTATGTTATGGCGTTCGTTATATGCAGGAATAGTAATAGTTACACCTGGGTATTCCGGTAATTCGATTTTTTCAGTGCGAACAAGCAAATCTTTACGTTTTTCAACAAAAACATATAAAAAAAATATCTGCACATAAAGCGAGACAAAAGAGAATGCATAGAACAGAACTTCCCGTAGGCCATCCATATAGGTTTATATTATAGCATAAAAAGGCTTTTTTTGGAATTGGACCCTAAAAATAATAGCGTGGTATAATATCTCAATGGAACCAAACAATATAGAACATAATGAAATCAGCTCTGAGGTAAAAAAGGTTGAAGAAACAACTAACCCTGGTGCTAACAAGCTAACAATGCCAATGGCGATAGTTATAGCCGGAGTATTAATTGCTCTTGCTGTAGTATTATCCGGAGGTGGATCCGGTACAGGTAAAATTAAAAATAATGGTGACAAATTAACAGTAAAAGAACCAGAAGAAATGCGCAGCCTAAATCCTGTTTCTGCTGGTGAACACGTTCGTGGAGATTTATCTAAAGCAAAAGTTGCTGTTGTAGAATTTTCAGATTTTCAATGTCCTTATTGTAAACAACTTCATCCTACAATGATGAAAATGATGGATGTCTACAAAGGTGATGTAGTTTGGGTATACAGACATTTTCCGTTAGAATCTATCCACCCTGCAGCACGACCAGCGGCTCATGCGTCAGAATGTGTTACTGATTTAGCTGGAAATGATGGTTTTTGGAAATTTACAGATGGTATATTTAACTTTAATGGCACAGGTACTGCTTTTGACCAAAATAATCTAGCAACTATCGTAACTAATTCTGGAGTAGATATTAATGCATTTAATAGCTGTCAAACAAGCGGCAAATTTGACCAAAAGATAACTGACGCTGTAGCAGAAGCTGGACTTGCAGGAGCTCAAGGAACTCCTGATCTAACAGTTGTAAACCTAAAGACTGGTGACGCTATCCATGTAGGAGCAGACCCATCAGTACTAGCATCTGTGTTAGACCAAATACTAAAGAAATAAAATTCTAAATAATAAAACCCCGGATATCCGGGGTTTTATTATTATTTAAATGTTAGTCAAAGTATCCACGAAGGCGGATAATCTTTTGATGAGAACGTAATTTCTCATGAACTTTGGCTTCGATTTGACGAATACGTTCACGAGTAACTTGGAATTCTTGACCTACTTCTTCCAGTGTATGTTGTACACCATCTAGTAGTCCAAAGCGTAGTTCAAGAATACGACGCTCTTTTGGAGACAGCTCTGCCAAAACCTCACGGATTTGATCTTGCAGAATTCGGCGAGAAGATTCTTGGTCAGGGCGCAAGATTTTATCATCTGCGATAAAGTCTCCACGAGCAGACTTGTCTTCATCGTCCCCAATAGGCTGTTCTAGCGATACAGTCTCTTGGTTGATTTGCTGGATCATATGAATCTTGTCTACCTCGATTCCCATTTCTGTAGCAATTTCTTCTGGCATTGGTTCACGCCCTAAATCTTGTCCAAGACGACGTACGACTTGTTTGTATTTAGAAATAGTTTCTACCATGTGCACAGGAATACGAATTGTACGAGATTGGTCAGCAAGAGCGCGAGTTATAGACTGACGAATCCACCATGTAGCATAAGTCGAGAATTTAAAACCTTTTGTCCAGTCGAATTTTTCTACGGCTTTAAACAGACCCAGGTTCCCTTCTTGGATAAGATCCAATAGTGACAGGTCAGCACTACGTCCAACATATTTCTTTGCGATAGATACAACAAGACGCAGGTTTGCGCGAGCTAGAATGTTTTTGGCTTCATCATCCCCTGCAATAATACGACGCGCTAGATCACGCTCGTCAGCAGCAGACACAAGAGAATACTGACCGATTTCACGCAAATACATTTGAATAGAATCGTACTGAGAAGATGGTACATCACGCAAAACTTTGTCATTAGCTTTCATTGCGTCGATATCTAAATCAAGCAAATTACCGCCCTCTAATACATCAATATGTACAGCTTGGAATAATTCGTACAAATCATCCAGTAGTGGAATATTGTGTTCTATGTCTGGAAATTCTTTTAAGATTTCGTCATAAGTAATAAAACCACGCTTTTTACCCTTGGTTAAAAGTACAGACTTTTTCTCTTCAATTAGTTGCGCATTCTTACTAAGAGGAATAGCTTTTTTAACAACTTCTTTAGGAGCTTTAGCTTTTGAAGTTTTAGGTGCTTCTTTTTTAACCACCTTTTTAGGAGCAGCTTTTTTGACGACTTTTTTAACCACCTTTTTAGGAGCGGGCTTTTTAGCTACTTTTTTAGGTACAGTCTTTTTAACCACCTTTTTAGGAGCAGCTTTTTTGACGACTTTATTTTTTGGAGTTGGTTTTTTGTTTGGCATATTATATATTACGACGCTTTTGCTTAATTACTTCTATCTTTTTTTGGAGCTCTGTATATCTAGTAATTAGATTTATATCTTTTTCGTTTCGAGTTAGTTCTTCTTTTACTTTTGCTACTATAACACGAAATACGGATTCTTCATACTGCAGGCCTACATCTTCTATAAAGGCAGGGTTTTCTTTTGATTTTATAAAATCAACTTCGGCTTCTAGAGATAATTCTTCTTTGTTTGAAGAAGTACTAGCTCTGTCTTCAGTAATGACATTTTCTGGAATAAATTCTTCTAGCCATTTTTGAATCTTATCTCTGTACGGTTTTAGTGGTCCATCTATAAGTTCTGTTGCATAGTAGACTCCCCAAAATTTTTCTTTTTCGTTACTAGATTTATTTTTTAAACTAATATCTATATTTTCTTTTTCTGTAATATTATTTTTTATTGGAATATTTTTTAACAAACTTTCGATATCTTTTATTACAATATCAACCGGTAATGAGAAATATTTTTCTATTATTCTTGCGGACTCATGCCGGTCTACAGCAGAAGGCAGCAGCGCAATTATTGGAAGAATATTTTTCTTTACTTCAGATATTTCAAGCTCTCTGGAAATCTTTTTATCTAAGATAGACCGACACAATGATTCTACTGGTGGCAAAGATTCTTTTAGCGTTTCTTTCCAAATATTTGGACCATTTTCTCCAGATAAAATATCTGCAGGATCTTTTGAACCTGGAATATTTTTAATTAGTTTAATAGATAGCCCAATAGGTAATGCAATAGAGATTACTCTTAATTTTGCTTTCTCTCCAGCATCATCAGAATCCAAGGCTAAAATAATATTTTTAGACAAACGAGACAATAAACCAAGCTGTGTTGGGTTACCTGTTTCGTTTTCAATGTCGCCAGAAAATGCTGTACCAGAAACAGCTACAGTATTAGGAAAACCATTTTGATGAGACAATACTACATCAAATTGGCCTTCGACTAATATTGAAAAGTCGTGCTTTCGAATAAACTGTTTTGCGTGAGAAAACCCATACAAAATATTTGATTTATGATAAATTTCAGTCTCAGGAGAATTTATATATTTACCACTTTTCCCATCGTCATGTGCCGGCAATATACGCCCAGAATAGCCAATAGTGCGCCCAGAAGAGTCTTCTATTGGGAACATGACTCTTGCTCTAAAACGGTCATAAATCCCCTTCTCGCCGGTTATACCGAGTCCTGCAGCAAGAATAATTTCGTCAGTAAAACCTAAAGATTTTAAATGGTTTGTTAAGCCGGACCATTCAGGTGATGAATATCCGATTCTAAATTTCTTTATTGTCTCATTTGTTACGGTTCTGTCAGTTACATATTTTAAAGCGTCCGCATTTTTTAATAAATTATCCTGAAAATATGCAGTCGCATTTTCAAGACACATGTAAATTTTTTCTTTTTTATCTATCGATTCTTTAGATACAGGTATAAGTTCTACTCCGGCGCGCCGCGCAAGTTCAGCTAAAGCTCCACGAAAATCCAAGCCTTCATAACGCTCAACAAAAGAAAATATGTCTCCTTTTTCACCGCAACCAAAACAGTAATAAGTACCCCGGTCAGGCGACACATAAAAAGAACCAGATTTCTCATTATGAAACGGGCAACGAGCGGATAGGTATTTACCTTTCCGCTCGAGCGTAATATATGAGCCAATGACTTCATCTATTGGCAGTCGAGATTTGATTTCTTCTACGTGACTACCTTGCATAATAAATATATTATAGCGCTTCGCCTGTTTCTTCGTCGATGATTATTTCATCACTGATTTCACGGAAACCACTACCAGCTGGAATTAGACGTCCAACGATAACGTTTTCTTTTAGACCACGAAGACGATCGATACCACCTTTTACAGCATTGTTGATCAAAACACGGTTTGTGTTTTGGAATGATGCAGCAGATAGCCATGATTTAGCAGTAAGAGAAACTTCTGTGATACCAAGAACTAGTTGCTCTCCTCTTGCAATTTTTCCTCCTTCGTATTCAATACGCATATTTTCTTCATCAAGCTCTGCACGTTCTACAATTTCTCCAGGTGAAAGTGTTGAATCCCCTGTTTCCTTTACGCGAACACGTGAGAACATTTGACGAATAATAATTTCGATATGTTTGTGGTCGATACTAGCACTTTGCAACTCGTAAACTTTTGTAATTTCACGAACAATATATTCTTGAGCCATACGAGCTCCACCTGTTTTAAAGATTTCAGAAATATCTGCTGATCCGTCTGTTAGTAGTTCTCCTGCGACAACTTTTTGTCCAGCTTTTACAATTGGGTTACGACGTACAGGAATAGCGTATTCAATAGAACCATTCTTACCAGCGCCTTTTTCGTCAGACAAAACAGTGATGATTTTATCAGTACCATTTTGTTTAACTTCTAATACTTCTCCGTCTACCTTTGCTACGATTGCTGGTGACTTTGGAATACGACGTTCGAAAATTTCTTCGACGCGAGGCAAACCTTGTGTGATGTCTGTACCTGCAACTCCTCCGGCGTGGAAAGTACGAAGTGTAAGCTGTGTTCCTGGTTCACCGATAGCTTGCGCTGCGATAATACCAACTGCTTGACCACGTTCGATCATAGCGTTACGTCCAAGATCTGTACCGTAACATGCCTGACAAACTCCAAAACGTCCCTTACAGAATAGTGGTGAGCGAACAGCAACTTCTGTAATACCAGCTGACACGATTGCTTGCGCGATATCTTTTGTAACTAGAGTATTTCTCTTGTAAGAAATATCTCCGCCTTTTACATCTTGCGCTAGTACACGTCCGCGAACTTGGCGAAGCAATGGAATTTCTGTACCACCAATGATTTCAGTACGAACCATTTTGAATTCTTTTGTCTTACAGTCTTCTTCTGTTACAACTACATCTTGTGACACATCTACTAGACGACGTGTTAGATAACCCGCCTTCGCAGTGTTCAAAGCCGTGTCGGCTGATCCCTTACGAGAACCGTGTGTAGTAATAAAGTATTGAATTGGAGATAGTCCTTCGATGTAAGATGGAACAACTGGGTAGTCAATAATACGTCCTGTTGTATTAACAATAAGACCTTTCATTCCACACATCTGAACCATAGATCCCATGTTACCGCGGGCTCCTGAAATTATTAGATCGTATGTAGAACCTTTAATATCCAAAGTTTGAGGAATTGATTTTTCAATGTCTTTCTTTGCACGTTCCCAAATTTCCAAAATCTTACGGTATCTTTCGTCTTCAGAAAGCAAACCTTCTTCGAAATGATCAATAACTACACGTTCTTCTTTACGAGCAGCAGTAACAATAGCTGGCTTTTCTTCTGGAACACGCACGTTATCGATTGCCCATGTAGTACCAGATTTTGTAGCATAACGGAAACCGAATGCTTTTATTTTATCAAGGAATCCTGCTGTAACATCGATACCGTAGTGGAAGATAAGATCGTCAACTAATGCACCAATTCTCTTCTTGTTCATTTCTTGATTAATGAAAGCAAAAGTATCTGGCAAAATATTGTTGAACAAAATTTTACCTACTGTTGTTTCAAAAATCTTACCACCGAATCCTGCATATTTTTCTTTGTCTGTTGGCAAAACTTTAATTTTTGCACGGTAAGTAACATGACCGAAATCCAGTGCCATAATAGCTTGGTTTGGAGATGAGAAAATCATTCCTTCACCTTTTTCGCCACTCATTTCTTTTGTCATCCAAAACGCTCCCAATACCATATCCATTTTGGGTTCTGTAATTGGTTCTCCGTTTTGAGGCTTAAGCAAGTTTTTATTTGCAGCCATTAATTCTTTTGCTTCAGATTGTGCTGCATCAGACAATGGTACATATACAGCCATTTGGTCTCCGTCGAAGTCCGCGTTAAATCCAGTACACACAAGTGGGTGTAGTTGAATAGCATTACCTTCGATAAGAACAGGCATGAAAGCTTGAATACCAAGACGGTGCAGTGTTGGCGCGCGGTTTAGTAGTACGTATTTACCTTTAATTACGTCTTCCAAAATTGCCCAAACTTCTGGGATTTGATCTTCAATTAGTTTATTAGCTCCACGGATATTGTAAGCAAGTTCTGTTTCAATAAGTTTTGCAATAACAAACGGACGGAATAGTTCCAATGCCATATGCTTTGGTAGTCCACATTGGTTCAAACGCAAATCTGGTCCAACAACAATAACAGAACGTCCAGAGTAGTCCACACGCTTACCAAGCAGGTTTGCACGGAATAGTCCTTGTTTTGATTTCAAGTTATCAGCCAAAGATTTTAGAGCACGCTTTTGAGACTGACTCATTGCTTGCGCTCCATCTTGTTTTGCCATTGAGTTATCAATCAATGCATCTACTGCTTCTTGCAAGATACGTTTTTCATTTCTAAGAATTACGTCTGGTGCTGAAATTTCGATAAGTTTACGTAAACGGTTGTTACGGTTGATAACACGACGGTATAGGTCGTTAATATCACTAGTTGCGTGACGTCCTCCATCAAGAGCCACCATCGGGCGAAGTGCTGGCGGTATAACTGGAATAACAGACAAGAACATCCATTCAGGACGAGAATGTGAATGCAAAAGTGAACGAATAAGAGTGATTCTCTTTTCTAGTTTTTCACGCTCTAGAGATTTTGCTTTTTCTAATTGCTTTTCTACTTGTTCCTTTAATTTTTCAAGGTCAATGTTTTTAAATAATGCATGAATTGCTTCTGCTCCAATACTAGCTTCGAAACAACTACCGTATTTCAAAGAAAAATGGTGGTATTGTAATTCATTCATTACACGACCTGGCATAAGACCATCGATGTCGTTTTTAGCCTGAGTAAATAGTTCCTTTAATTTTTCTTTAGACTCTTCGTCTGTAACTGTTTTGATTTTTGATTTGTATTCACTTTCAAGATTCTTACGAACTTCTTCTTTTGCATCTTCATGTACAGCAGTAACGATGTAACCAGCAAAGTAAATAACTTTTTCTAGATCACTACCTGAGATTCCCATAATAAGCGCCATACGAGATGGAACACCCTTTAAGAACCAGATGTGCGCTACAGGAGAAGCTAGTTCAATGTGGCCCATACGTTCACGGCGAACAATAGCGCGAGTTACTTCAACTCCACATTTTTCACAAACAATATCCTTGTAACGAATACGGCGGTATTTACCACAGTAACATTCATAGTCTTTTTCTGGTCCAAATATTTTTTCATCGAACAAACCGCCGCGCTCTGAGCGTCCAGTACGGTAGTTGATTGTTTCTGGTTTTGTTATTTCACCGTAAGACCATTCACGCATTCTCTCTGGTGATGCCAGTCTTAATGTGATGTAGTCGAAAGATTTAGTATCAAATGTTTTTTGATTATTCATATAGATTAAATTGCAGCACTATCGCCATTAACTTCTAAATCATTCGACATTGCTTCAGTAATTAGTTCTTCTACTTCAGGATTTGTTTCTACAGTAGATTCTATTTCTTCGTCTCCAGCACCTGGAAGTCTACGAAGTTCTACATCTAGAGATAGACCACGAAGATATGAAAGCATAACATTGAAAGATGCTGGTGAATGTGGTTCCGGTGTTGGGTTTCCCTTGATGATTGCATCAAAAGTTTGTGAACGTCCTTGGATGTCGTCAGATTTAACAGTAAGCATTTCACGCAAAATGTGTGAAGCTCCGTAACCTTCGAGCGCCCAGACTTCCATCTCTCCAAATCTTTGTCCTCCTGATTGAGCTTTACCGCCAAGAGGTTGTTGAGTAATAAGAGAATACGGACCAATAGCACGCATGTGCAGTTTGTCTTCTACCATGTGGTGCAGTTTCAGCATGTATTTCATACCAACAGCAATATCTTGTTCAAATTTTTCACCTGTGCGTCCATCGTAAAGTGGAATACGTCCATTAGCTGGCATACCTGCTTTTACTAATTCTTCTTGAATTTCAGAAACAGTTGCAGACATGAATGGTGGCACGATAGCTTGGTAGCCAAGTTTATCTGCTGCAAGTCCTAAATGCATTTCCAAAATCTGACCCAGGTTCATACGAGATGGAATACCTAGTGGAGTTAGAATAACATCGATTGGTGTACCGTCTGCCATGTATGGCATTTCTTCGATAGGCAAAATACGTGAGATAACACCTTTGTTACCATGACGTCCAGCCAATTTATCTCCAACAGAAATATTACGAACTTGAGCGATTTCAATAACAATACGTTTTAGAATACCAGATTCTAATTTGTTCCCTGCTTCACGAGAGAAAACCTTTACTCCAACAACGCGGCCTTTTTTACCGTGTTCTAGTCTTAGAGATGTGTCTTTAACATCACGTGCTTTTTCAGCAAAAATAGAACGAAGCAATCTTTCTTCTGGAGTTAATTCTGTTTCACCTTTTGGTGTAATTTTACCAACAAGAATATCGTTTTCACGAACTTCAGCTCCAATACGGATAACTCCGTCTTCATCAAGATCTTTCAATTTTGCTTCACCAACGTTTGGAATATCGCGTGTAGTTTGCTCGGGTCCAAGCTTTGTATCACGAACATTACATACGAATTCAGTTGTATAGATAGATGTAAATACTGATTCACGAACCATCTTTTCTGAGAGAATGATCGCATCTTCAAAGTTAGCACCGTTCCATGTCATAAATGCAACACGAACATTTTGTCCAAGAGAAATTTCTCCGTTAACAGTAGATGATGTGTCCGCCAAAATATCGCCAACTTTTACAACGTCTCCGATAGAAACGATAGGGCGCTGATGGAATACGTTAAAGTTGTTTGTACGAGAAAATGTTACAAGAGTATAAGTATGGTTTTTACCATCTTTATCTTTTATCATTACTTTTTTACCGTCAACGTAAGTAACAGTACCAGCGTGGTTAGCTAGAATTAGTCTTCCTGAATCACGTCCTGCCAATGCTTCGATACCAGTAGCTACCAATGGAGCCATTGGGCGGATACATGGTACAGCTTGTTTTTGCATGTTTGATCCCATCAGTGCACGGTTACCGTCATCGTGTTCTAGGAAAGGAATCATAGATGTAGCAAGAGAAAATGCTTGGTTAGGAGCAACGTCCACATAGTCTACGTCTTCACGTTTTGCTAGACCTGGACTAGTACGAATACGAGCTTCTACAAAATCTTCTGTGATGTTACCTTTTTCGTCAGCAATAAGCGCAGCGTGAGCGATAACAGATCTTTCTTCTTCTAGGGCGTTTAGGTAAACGATTTCACCTGTGATTTTACCGTTCTTTACTTTTACATAAGGAGTTTCGATAATACCGAATTCATTGATCTTTGCATATGTAGCAAGGTGTAAGATTAGACCAATGTTTGGACCTTCTGGAGTATGAATAGGACAAACACGACCATAGTGAGATGTGTGTACGTCACGAACTTCAAGACCAGCACGTTCACGTGTAAGACCGCCGGGTCCAAGAGCTGACAATGTACGCAAGTGTTCTAGTTCTGATAGAACGTTTTCTTGGTTCATGAATTGTGAAAGCTGGTTTGTAGTAAAGAATTCTTTAATACGAGCTTCCAAAGGACGCTGGTTTAGGATTTGAACAGGAAGAGTTGTGTCGATGTCGATAGTAGACATACGGTCTTGAATGTTTCTCTTCATTTGTGTAAACCCAACACGAATTTTTTGTTGAAGCATTTCTCCAACATAACGAACACGACGTTGACCAAGGTGGTCGATATCATCAGACTTTGCATTTGGAGTTACGTTAAGTTCCAAAATGTGTCCCAAGATTGCAATAATATCTACTGCTGAAAGAGTACGGATTTCAAGAGATTTCTCATCTTGAGGCATATCAAAACGCTTGTTGAAACGGAAACGTCCAACAGGAGAAAGATCATATCTTTCAGATGAAAGAATAGCTTCGATATAATCGCGAGCGTTAGCTTCGTCGGCTAGATCACCGTCGCGAAGTTTTTTGTACATTTCTAGGTATGCACTAGCACGATCTTTAGTAGGATCTTTTTCAATTAAAACCTTTAGCACAGATTTTAGTTTTTCGTCTTTACCACAAGCACTAAGAATAGCTTCGTCGGTATCAAGACCAAGGGCGCGAAGCAGTGTTACTACGTTAAATTTACGCTTTTTGTCTATACGCACATATAGACCTCCGTCTACTTCTGAATCAATTTCTATCCAAACACCGCGTGCAGGAATAATTTTTGCTCCGAAATAACGTTTCCCTTTTAAATCTTGGTCTGTAAAAAACACACCAAAAGAACGAGCAAGTTGCGGCACAATAACACGCTCTACTCCGTTAATAATAAAAGTTCCGTGTGCTGTCATCAGTGGCAGGTCTGCCATAAAAATTTCTTGCTCTTTATCAGAGTTAAGAGATTTGTTAGACAACTTTACACGAGCCTTTAATTGTCCTTCGTAAGTTACTTGATTAAACTTTGCTTCGGCTTCAGTGCATTTTGGCTCTGAAAGAGAAAATGATACAAAGTTTAGTTCAAACTTTTTACCAGAGTAATCTTTGATTGGAGAAAACTCTTTAAAGACTTCTTTTAATCCAGAAGCTACTAACCATTCAAAAGAAACCAATTGGTTCTCTATAAGAGATGGAAATTCGATCAAAGGTTTCTTAAACCGTGAGAACGTTTTCTTTACGCGGACGTTGTTGTTAGACATTACTTTTATGTGCTACTTGTAATCGAGCCGTTTGCGAACAAAATAAATGACAAAAGACGCGGAATTAACTTCCCCGTTTAACGTGATTTGTTTTTATTTGTATCCTTGTCGCATGAGGATAAGATTTTAGCCGTGAGGCGGTTACATTAATGTGTGCTATTCATTCGTAACTCATTCATTGCACTGTGGATAATGTACCATAAAATGCTTGCAAATGCAACCTAAAACCCCTCTATTGGCAAAGCTCTAAAACCATGGGTTGTTTTATTTTAGGCCTTGCTTCCAGTTTTCTATTTCTTTGTGGTTTCCAGACAATAAAACCTTGGGGACTTTATACTTTTTACCATTATGTACTAGTACTTCGGGACGGGTATAAATCTCACTACTTGATACGCGCTCTTCTTCACGTGAGTCAAAATTACCCAAAACACCTGGAACTTGGCGAGCTATGCAGTCCACCATTATCATGGCTGGCAGTTCCCCGCCTGTTAGCACATAGTCACCAATTGAGATTAGTTCTGTCTTTAAGATTTTATCTACTCGTGAATCAATACCTTCGTAGCGTCCACAAATCAAAACGATGTCAGTGTATTTTTTTACACTTTGCTTAGCATAAGCTGTATCAAACTTTTTTCCAGATGGAGAAAAGTTTATTATTTTAATCTTAGCGGTTTTTTTCTTTAGCAATTTCTTTGTAATGCTTTCTACTGCTGCAATAACAGGCTCGGCCATCATCATCATACCTGGGCCGCCGCCATAAGGACGCTCGTCTATTTGCTGAGAAATATTTCCATCTGGCCAAACCTTGCGGTATTTACCAGTTACAAATTTACGTGGATTTACAAAGTTAACTTTTATTTTCTTTTCCTTGATCCCCCTCGCCAAAATAGACTCGCCTAAATACGAGTCAAACATTTCCGGGAAGAGCGTTACGATATGAAAATTCATAAATAGAATATACATTATTTATTGACAAAAATCTAGCATATGGTACTTTGTATTAAATCAAAACAACTTAAAATCATGCAAAAAGAAAAATTTTACCAAATCATAGTAAATACGTCTAAGACTCTCTTACTAACAACTATCTTAGCGCTCACAACTCCAATTATCCAAAAAGATCCAACAATAATACATATTTCATTTATTATTTTTATATCATCTATTACAATAATACTTTATATTTATATATTGATTAATAGACATATTTTTTTTATAACAACAATACTGTTGTCTATGTTTGGATATTTCGGAATAGTAGGTATAACAAGTTTAATCAATCCGGAATCAATAAAATTTTTTATTGAGTTTAATACTTTATTTAAATTGTCATCAGTATTAATAGTATTCATAATTAGATATTTTCTAAAAAAGAAAGATTTATTATTCCCTATTTTTTTATACTGTATTGGCTACAAAGACAACAAAACCCCTCAATCATGAGGGGTTTTATTTTGTGTTAAATTAAAGTCCTTTTAGGTCAGCCAGTGCTGCGTCCATTGTTTCGCTTGGGTCAGCAGATACTGTTGTATTCATACTACTAGATTCATTTGCGAAAGATGTATGAGCACCTTCACTACCAGCTGGTTCGTTGATTTTCAAATTCACACGTGAATTTGTTTTCATACCGATAACACGTAGTAATGTACGGATAGCTTTAGCAGTATTGCCTTGGCGACCGATTACCTTACCCATGTCAGATGGGTTAACAGACAATGTTAGGAGTACTCCCATTTCATCGACTGTTCTATTAATTACGACATCATTTGGAGAGTCAACAAGTGACTTTACGACATATTCTAGAAACGTTTGATCATTCTGCATATCTGTAACTACATTATTATTTCTTGATAAAGCTCTGCAAGAGCTATATATAATATACCACACAAAACAAAAGCAAGGTAGTAACACCTTGCTTTTGTTTTTAGATTAGCTTTGTTTAGCGTCCTTCTTTTTTCCTGTTTTAGATTTCTTTGGAAGAACGTTTTTCTTTTGTCCTTCAATGATACCTTGTTTAACCAAGAAGTTGTGAACTGTGTCAGATACTTGTGCACCTTCTGCAATTCTCTTTAGAGCTTTTTCTTTGTCGATTTTAAAGTCATTTGCCTTTAAATCATAGTTTCCTAGAATTTCAATAAAGCGACCACTTTTAGCGGCGTTTTTAGAGTCAGTTAAGACGATACGAAATGCTGGATTATTTTTGCGTCCGAAGCGCTGTAAACGAATTTTTAACATGGATTTATACTAGCAATAAAATGGGGTCTAGTCAAGTCAGTGATTATAATGTACTCTATAGATATATATGAAAGAACAAAGGCAGAATAGAAAAGGTCTTAACCCTAAAAAGGGCGACCTAAATCCCCCAAAAGGCAAAAGAGTCCAAAATGGTAATAATAAACAGTTCAAATCGTCCCCCAAAGAAGGCAAAACTATTAACGGTATTGTTCGTGTTAGTAAATCTGGGAACGGGTTTATAGACCTACCTAACGGAGATTCTGTCATCATCCCAAGAAATGAATTATCTTCAGCTATTAGCGGAGACACTGTAAAAGTAAAACTATTTCCACCACGAAAAGACCGTCCTGGTGCTGCCGGCGGAGTTGTAGAAATTATAAAACGCGGAACAGTAAATATCTCTGGTGTTATAGAAACAGAAAGTCATAATTTCTTCCTAAAGCCAATCAAAGCAAAATTCCCTTTTGTGGTCTTTATTGCTGAAGATAAATTAAAGGATGCAAAACCAGGAACAGCCGCGCTAGTAAAAATTACATCTTGGGATGACAAAACAAAAGCGTCCCCTGGTATGGCCAACGCTATCTCTGGAGAAGTTGTAAAAACTTTTGGCAGCCGTGGTGAGCACGAAACAGACATGGCTCTTTTAATGGGAGAAGCACTAGAAAATCCAGAATTTACAAAAGCATTACTGGACGAAGTACACGCATTGCCTGATGTAAACGTAGAAGAAGAAATAAAAAATGGCCGCAAAGATTTTCGCGGAATTAAAACTTGTACTATCGACCCAGAAAGAGCTCAAGATTTCGACGACGCATTATCAGTAGAAATACACGGCGACGGAACTTTTACTATTGGTGTACACATTGCAGACGTATCTCATTATGTAAAAAATGATAACAATATAGACATCGAAGCTTATCGCCGCGGTACATCTATATATCTTGTGGACCGTTGTATCCCAATGCTTCCAGAAAGACTATCTAACGATTTATGTAGTCTGCGCGAAGGTGTACCCCGCCTGACAATGTCTGTAACTGTAAAGATGCGCGCTGATGGCAGTATCTTGGAATCTTGGTCTGGCCCAGGGATTATTCTTTCTGATAAAAGATTTACTTATGGCGAAGTAGACGTAATCTTAGAAGCCAAGTCTGGACTACTATACGAAGAGCTAAATACACTGGTGTCTCTGTCTGAGAAACTAGAAAAAACCAGAACTGCTCGTGGAGCATTAACTTTTAACAAAGATGAAATTCGTTTTGTCTTGGATCCAAAAGGTAAACCAATAGACATAGTAAGAGAAAAATCTAGTAGCTCACACACACTAGTAGAAAGCTTTATGTTACTAGCCAACAGTATCACAGCGCAAAAAATTGAAGACTGGCATAACGGCGAAGGCAAAGGCCGCGGAATGTACCGTGTACACGGCAAGCCCAACGAAAGCGCAATAATGGAACTTGTTATGTTTGCAAAGCAATGCGGAATTCGTACTCCTGATACACTAACAAAATCTGTTGAAATCATAAAACATTTAATGAAAAAAGTTAGCGGTCTTCCAATAGAGCCAATCATGACTGATATGATAATCCGCGCGCAGGCTAAGGCTCACTATAGCGAAACAAACGTAGGACATTTCGGACTGGCTTTAAAATGTTATAACCATTTCACATCCCCTATTCGCCGTTACCCGGACCTGGTGGTACACCGCATAATAAGGAATTTATTAACCAAAGGAGACATTCCATATACTAGTGAAGAGCTACATGTAATTGCGCAGCATGCTGGAGAGAGAGAAGAAAAAGCTACCGAAGCAGAACGTGCATCTAACCGCTACAAGCAAATAGAATTCTTGGAAAAGAATGTGGGAGATATCCGCACTGGTATGCTAGTAGGTATGACAGACATGCTAGTAAAAGTTATCGACCGCGAAACAATGGCTATGGTTTACTGCGCGCCAACTAATGTACGACTAACTTTAGGCGACCAAGTAGAATATTCATTGGATACTGCCGACCGTTTGCAAGACAGCTTGACCGGTACTGTTAAAAATAAAGTAGAAGAAGCAAAATAATCTATGCACGCAGGACCAGAAAGAAAGCTACTAATTGTAATGCTAGTATTAATACTACTAACCGGAACAATCTTATTCTTCGCTCAGTAGTCTATAAAAAAATCCCCGAATAATTTCGGGGATTTAATATTTTAGTTGGTTTGAATTTTACAATTCATTTTTTTCCTTTACAAGGTTTGACCATTTTCTAAAGAAAATGAATTTAACAGCAACACCTGTTAAAGCTATACAGATTGTAATTCCTAGTAACGCAAAATAATCTGCGTCCGAATTAAATGCAATCACAGTACTAGCGACACAAACACATGCTGACACTGCATAACGTAATTGATAAAATGCAGAGAAAAAAATCAATGCAACTACTAGTATCATTATGATATTTTCTATCATTGAATAACTAATAGTCTCAAACAAATCCTTAGGAAACACATAGAGTCTCATATGCAATACAGAAAGAATTACTGCAGCAGCGATAACTCTATAGTGAATCTTTGCAGATTTGTTACCAGAGATACGTTTAACATCTTTTGAAATTCTTACAAGAACAGCAAAAGCTAACGAAGTAAGAATAAATGGTAAATAATGCATAACATCATTTATAACACCAAGCTTGTCCGTACCGCTAAAAATACTAACGGTAGTTAAAATAACAATTGAAGAAACGAACCCTGCAACGATAAATTGCAATTGATCAAGTACGATTTTTGAATTTAATTTTTTCATTTTTATAAGATTTTTATATGAGTACATTATAGCATATTATGCAATATAAGTCAATACCCTAGTCAAGTTTTTGACTAGGGTATTTTAACTATAGAAAATGGGTTATTTTGCTACTTTGATAGCGTCGTTGAATTCAATAGACAATAGTTTAGACACAGCGTCCGAGCTCATTGTAACCCCGTATATTGTCCCCGCTCGGGACATTGTTTCGCGGTTATGAGTCACCACCAGCAGCTGTGTTGATGAAGAAAGACGTTCTAGCATATCTCCATATCTGCGAGAATTAGCTTCGTCCAGTGCTGCATCAGTTTCGTCTAGCACTAAGAATGGCGGTGGGTTAACTTGTGACATAGCAAATAGCAGCGCAATAGACACAAGAGATCTCTCTCCACCAGAGAGCATGTTTAGTTCTTTAACTTTTTTATTAGGCAGGTCTACATGTATTTCTACGCCGCGTTCAAACTTGGTTAAGCCTGATTCTTCGTCGCCTTCTATTTCATCTTCTACTGTGTCTGGCTTATTTTTTAATTCTGCTACAAGAGAAAGAAAAGCATTCCCCCCTCCGAACATAGCTTTAAAGAAGTCAGAAAATTGATGGTTTATTTTATCTATTCCTTTAGAGAATTCTGTACGTACGGTATTACGAAGTTCATTTATTAAAGATAGTAGAGACGTTATACTGCCATTAAGATCATTTAGTTCTTTACGTAAATATTCATCGCGCTCTTGGGCAGTCTCATATTCTTTTACAATATCTCCCCCGGATCCGCCGCCTACGTCTTCTAATTTCATACGCAAACGCTCTAGTGCTCTACGTTCTGCCGCAAGCATTTCTTTACCTATTGGTGCAGCGCTATTATCTTCTTCTAGAGAAAAAATTAAGAAAGGCTCGAAGATAGTTTTTTCTTCTTTAAGCATTGCCACATCACTCATGACTCTTTCTAAATCATATTCCAGTCTTGATTTCTCAGCATTAAGACGAGTACGCTCAATTCTAGATTTATAAACACTGGCTTCTTTTTCACGAATTTCTGCTTCTTTTTTATTTAACTGCAGACGAATTAAATCTTCATCTTTTTCTATCAAGGAAATAGTTTCAATATTTTTTTGGATTTGATCTTTTAGATCTTTTTCTATAGATAGAGCATTGTTTAATTCTTCGGAATTATCAGTCTCATCTTCTACTATCTCTTCGCTACCTGAATTATATTTAGATAAGAAACCTTTAACTTTGCTGGTCAAAGATTTTAAAGAGCTAACAACATTTTCTCTGTTAAAATCACTGCCGTCGATAATAGCTTCTAATTCAGAATTTATTACATCGCAAAAATTACTAAATTCTATTTTAGTAATAATTACTTTTTCTTCTCGATTATTTACATGTTTAGTTTTTGGTGTACGAAGTGCCTCGATAAGACCCTCTGTACGTCCCAAATTGCGCTCTAGCGTTTCTCTTGTACGAAGAAGCGCCATCTTCTCGCCGCTAATACGCATCATAGCTTCGCGAATAGGAGTTATCTCGTCTTCTACGAGACTTTCATTATTAGAAACAGGCTCTTCTTTATAGCTAGCTAATTCTGTTTCGATTTTAAATAATTCACTGCGCAGTGTATTTTCTTTTAGTGTGATTAATTCTTTAGAACTTTTTTCATAGTTAAAATAGCGAATAGATAGCTCACGTCTTGCTTCTTCAGCTTCAGATAATTTTTGAACCTGTTTTTCTAAAAATTTAAGATGTGGGGTTAGTTCTCTTCTTGCGGCTTCTATTTCAGAAATATTTTGTTTTGCTTTTTCTAGCTTTCTTTCTGCATCTCGAATACGGACTTCGTAAACTCTTAGTCCCAGTGCATCGTCTATCATACTGCGGCGCTCGCGAACATTAGCAGACAACAGTCTATCGGCTTCACCCTGAGAAATTATATGGTGCCCAGACGCGCCAATATGCACGCTAGCCAATAAATCTGAAACATCTTTTAGGCGAACCTCGCTACCTTGAATACTGTAAATACTTTTACCATCGGCATATAGCTCACGAGCCACCGTAACGACATCAAAATCCAGTGAGATATTTTTACCGCTATCATTAGCAAGAGACAAAGCTCTGTTTTTATTATCAAAGCTAATTGCTACGCGCAATTTATTAGCAGCATTAACAAATTTAGATCCTTTGAAAAGTAGGTCGGCTTGGCCCTTGCCGCGCAGGGATTTCATGGACTGCTCACCCAATACAAAACGCACTGATTCTACAACGTTACTTTTACCAGACCCATTAGGACCAACAACAGCAGTAATAGGTGTATCAATAGAAATAACAGCCTTTTTCCCAAAAGACTTGAACCCGCTAATTTCTAAAGACTTTAACATTTTTAATAATTAAAAAAATTATATTAATCGAGCCACTTTTTCTTTTCCAGTGCCATGCGCGCAGCAGCCTGTTCGGCTTCTTGTTTTGAATGACCTTTACCTTCTGCAATACGGTCTTCTCCGAAGAAAATTCCAACTGTAAAATGTTTATCGTGGTCTGGACCAGACTCGTTTATAACTTTGTAAGATGGTGTTATAGACAAATGTTCTTGAGATTTTTCTTGGACCAAACTTTTAGAATCGCGCCATAGTTTTTTCTTTACTATTTCGTCCACTCTTGGAAGTAATGTTTTTTCTATAAAATCTTTAGATATTTCATAGCCTTGGTCTTGATATAGCGCCCCAACAAAAGCTTCGTAAGTATTAGCTAGAATATAAGTCCTAGCTTTACCAATGTCTCGGGTTTCGCCTTTTGAAAGCAGCAGGTATTCCCCCATAGAAAGTTCCATCGCGACTTCTCCAATGATAGTTGCGTTTACTAGTGCAGAGCGGTACGCAGTTAGCTCACCTTCGGCACTATTAGGATAATTTTTATATAAGAAGTCTGTTACAACAAGCTCCAGCACAGCATCTCCTAGAAATTCTAATCTTTCATTGTGACCAATGCCTAGTTTAGAATTTTCGTTAAGATAAGATCGGTGTGTAAAAGCTTGTGTTAAAATGTCCTTGTTATTAAAAGTTATGCCTATTTCTTTCTCAAATTTTTTAAAATCTGCCATACTATTTTTTCTTCTTCTTTGTTAAAATTTCGGTTGCTTTACCTAAAAGCGGAATAATGTTTTCGTACAGGTTTAGGTTAGGAATATTAGACAATGCAAACCATTGCACATCATCCAGCCCGCCTTCTTTTTGTAATTTCAAATCAACAAAAGGTGCTTTTGCTAAAAAGTAAACGGCTTCTTTTTTGATTTTACCTTTTGTAGGATGAGACGCGATATATTCATTACGTCCAAGTTCGTCTTGAATTTCTACATCAATATCTAACTCTTCTTTAATTTCTCTTGCAGCTCCAACTTTTTCGTCTTTAATATCATCAATACCGCCTTTAGATAATGTCCAAAAACCAAATATGTCATGTACAAGTGCAAAATAAATTGTATCTTTAAATACAGAATAAATTACAGCTCCAGCTTTTTTCTCTACAGGTAGTGTATCAGGATCCACAACGATTGGGTTATTGGAATCTTTGATTTTGCGAGTAGCTCCATTTTTACCGAATTCAGCTTTACCTGGTTCCCCCATTTCTTTGTAGACAGCACCTAAGACTCCGTTTACAAATTTAGGAGACATATCAGAGCCGAAAGCTTTTGCAAGTTCGATAGCTTCATTAATGGCTACTTTTGGCGGTACGTCATCTTTATCACCAAACAATAATTCAGCAAGACCGATACGCAAAATATTACGATCGATTATACCTATTTTTTCTATTGGCCAGTCTGGGGCAGCCTTAACGATAACATCGTCTATTATAGTTCTCTTTGTTAAAATAAGATTAGACAACTCACGCGCAAAAGGCGCATCAGGGTGACCTGGTGCAAATTCTGTAATATTACGATTTACGATAGTTGGGACAGATTCAACCAAGAGTCCACGAAAATCCCACTCGAAGAGTGACTGAAGTACGATTGATCTAGATAAATGTCTGTTTGCCATATTTCTTACAAGGAACTAAAAACGAAAAGCGTAGACAAAATTACTTGCTACGCTTTGCCGCTATCTTTTTCTCCACTTTCTTTGTTACATCAATAACTTTTTTACCTTTGTACATGCCAGTTGTCATGTCTACGCGGTGACGCAAATGAACAGAACCTGTTTCTTTGTCAGTTACAGTTTTAATGTCTTTAAGAGCGTGGTGTGAACGACGGTTACCTGTGTGGCCCCGTGTGTGTCTCATTCGAATTACCATGCAGTATTTATACCAAATAAATCAATATTTTGCAAATGGAAGAAAATGTGGGTTTATGCTAAACTGGTTTTATGGAAAATCCCGAGAAATTAGCCCCTATGCGCCATACTTTGGCCCATCTTTTAGCTGCATCTGTTTTGGCAGACTACCCTACTGCAAAACTAACACTTGGCCCAGCTGTAGATAATGGATTTTACTATGATATTGATTTCTTGGACTCTAAAATCTCTGACTCTGATTTAGAAAAAATAGAGGGGGTAATGAAATCAGGACTAAAAAACTGGACTGAATTTACTCATAAGACTGTTTCTAAGGATGAGGCTTTGGAACTATTTTCTGGTAACGAATACAAAACAGAATTAATAAATGAAATCGCAAACAAGGGCGAAGACATAACTTTATATACATGCGGCGGATTTACTGACCTATGTCGCGGCGGTCACAGCGAAAACCCTGCGAAAGAAATACCGACTGACTGTTTTAAACTAGACCGTGTTGCCGGAGCATACTGGCGTGGTGACGAAAAAAATAAAATGCTAACACGCATCTATGGTTTAGCATTTGAAAACAAAGAAAAACTGGACGAATACAACCAAATGATGGAAGAAGCAAGAAAACGTGACCATAAAAAACTTGGTAAAGAAATGGGTCTTTTTGTATTCTCGCCGCTTGTTGGGCCAGGACTACCTCTTTGGACACCAAAAGGAACAATAATTCGAGAACTACTAAATGATTACGTATGGGAACTACGTAAAAAGCACGGTTACCAAAAAGTTTGTATCCCCCACATTACAAAAAAAGATTTATACGAAACATCTGGACACTGGGCAAAATACGCGGATGATCTTTTTAAAATAGAAACTAGAGAAAACCATCTCTATGCCATGAAGCCGATGAACTGCCCTCATCACACGCAAATATTTGATAGCGAGCCAAAAAGTTATCGCGATATGCCTCAACGCTACGCAGAAACAACGATGGTTTACAGAGACGAACAATCGGGTGAACTAGCTGGGCTTTCACGAGTATTGTCTATTACTCAAGATGATGCGCATGTTTTCTGTAGAGAAAATCAAATAGAAGAAGAGGCTTTAAAAGTTTGGGATATTATTGAAACATTTTACAAAACTTTTGGATTCAATCTTGAAGTTCGATTCTCAAGACGAGATATGGAAAACCAATCCAAATACATGGGCGAAGCCGAGACTTGGGATAAAGCAGAAAATGCTATTAAAAAGCTAATCGAGTCTAAGGTAAAAACTTATATTGATGGCCCAGGTGAAGCTGCTTTTTATGGACCTAAGATAGACTTTATGGCAAAAGATTCTATTGGGCGTGTATGGCAAGTTGCTACAATACAAATAGACTTTGTTCAGCCAAAAAACTTTTCTTTAAGCTGTACAAACGAACAAGGTATAAAAGAAGATGTCGTTATGATACATTGCGCCATTATGGGATCAATCGAAAGATTCATGTCTACATTAATAGAGCACGTTGCAGGAGCTTTCCCGGTATGGTTATCTCCTACTCAGGTATCTCTTGTACCCGTAAACAATGAAAACCATTTAGAATTTGCAGATAAAATCTTTAATTCTCTACAAGAAAAAGGTATCCGCGCTAAGGTTCTAGATTCAAAAGAATCTCTTGGTAAAAAAATAAATGGATCAAAAGCTCAAAAAGTTCCTTATGTTATCGTTATTGGAGACAAAGAAATAGAATCAGGATCTCTAACTATTGAAACAAGAGAAGGTGCAAAAGTTTCAATGAATTTAGATCAGTTTATTGATACAATATCTAAAGAGGTTAATTCTCGCAATAGCGAATTACTAATAAAATAATTAATATGGAAAATACAGTATATAATTTAATGACTCAGTTAACCCAAGAACAAAAAGCTCTATGGCGCATTAAAAAAGAATACGCAAAAGATGCTGGTAAAAACATAGAGGTTAAGAAATTCTGGGCTGATCTAGCAAAAGACAAAGAAAAACACGTTAAAGAAATCAAAGAACTAATAAAAAAGAATCTAAAATAATAAAAACCGCTTACTAATAGTAAGCGGTTTTTGTTTTAAATTCTTCAAAGAACTCTACAAATAAATAATTTCAATACCCAACTCCAAAGCTAAACTATGTTCGTAACGGGCGCCTTTAGAGGTCTTCCAGTCTTTCATAAAATAAAGTTTTTTAATTTTACCGCTTTTAAAAAGAGGTAAATAAAAATCTGTTAAAACTTCTATTGGATAACTGCCTGGGTTACTTTCTTTGATTTTTTGAATAGCATTTTCAAAAGGCATTTGGTCAAATACGTTTACGCCTTGCGTCTGAAGTTTTCTGATTTCTTTGTTAAAAGCAATCAAGTTACGCTCCACTGAACCAAGGCCTCCGGTACCAATTGGCCCGCAAACCTGAGCTAAATCTTCCGGCATTTCACCTATGATTATTAAGGCAATTGGAAGTAAATCTTTTGCTTCTTTAACGTTATTTAGAGAAAGTCTGTCTGTTTGTGTCCAATAGGACTCGGTAATGTGGCTGATTTCTAGCTTTAAACTCATGGTAGATTTTTTTAACAAAATACCACATTTATTGGAAAAAGCAAAATCCCGCAATGCGGGATTTTACCTAGAAGTCTAGATTTGCGTATTTAGCATTAGACTGAATAAATGATTTACGTGGGGCAACTTCACTACCCATCAGCATATCAAATACTTTGTCGGCATCTTCAGCATCTTCTACATGGACTTGTTTTAGGATACGAACCTTGGGATCCATTGTAGTTTCCCACAATTCTTCCGCGTTCATTTCTCCAAGACCTTTGTAGCGTTGAATGTGGAATTTAGTAGCAGCTTTCTTTTTTGTTTCTTCACTCTCTTCTCCTTCTAAATCAACAACTTCGTCGTCTACTTCTACTACCATATCTTCCGGAACTTTACCTACGATACCATCACGTTCTTCGTCAGAATATGCGTACCAAATTTCTTTACCTTTTTTAATTTTAAATAGTGGTGGCTGCGCAATGTATATAAATCCCCCGTCTATTAGTGGTCTAAAGTAACGATAAAATAGTGTCAGAATCAGTGTGCGAATGTGGGCTCCGTCCACGTCAGCATCGGTTGCAATGATGACTTTGTGGTAACGTAGCTTTGTTATATCAAATGTATCTCCAATAGCAGTACCCATAGCCACAACCAAATTTTTGATTTGTTCACTTGCAAGCATTTTATCTAGTCTTGCGCGTTCGATGTTTAGAATCTTTCCACGTAGTGGCAGGATTGCTTGAGTGCGACGATCACGTCCCATCTTTGCAGTACCGCCCGCAGAATCTCCCTCTACGATAAACAGTTCTGATTCTTCAGCAGACTTTGTTTGGCAGTCAGCCAGTTTACCAGGCAATGTCATTCCTTCTAGTGCCCCCTTACGAAGAACTGAATCTTTCGCAGCTTTAGCGGCCTTGCGAGCGCGCATAGCAAGAAGAGATTTGTTAATTATAGCTTTAGCTTCATCTGGGTTTTCTTCGAAGAATGCTGTTAAGGCATCTCCAAATACTGTATTAACAGCTCCTTGGGCTTCTGTAGAACCAAGCTTTCCTTTGGTCTGACCTTCGAACTGAATCTCTCTTAGTTTTACAGACACAACAGCCACAAGACCTTCTAGAACGTCGTCTCCTGTAAAACCGCCGTCAGCTTCTTTAGATATATTAGCTTTCTTTGCGTAAGAGTTAATAACACGTGTTAGGGCCATTTTAAACCCGGTAACGTGTGTCCCATATTCTGGGTTGTTGATGTTGTTAGCAAAAGCCACAATACGTGAAGACACATCATCAACATAACGAAATACTACTTCTACAGCTACATCTTCGTGTTCTTTCTCTACTTGAAAAATAGTTGAATGAATTGGCTTTTGGAATTCTGTATAGTGTTCTACTAGTGAACGAAGACCTCCTTCGAAATAAAATGTGTGGCTTGGTAATTCAAGATTTAAATCTTTAAACCAAAATACACTTTCTGGGTCTGTTTTCTTTTTTGTTAAAACAGCGTCCCCCATTTCGCGGGCGTCAATTGTAGTAATACGAAGACCTTTTACAAGATAAGCTTGCTGACGAAAATGGTTTACGATTGTATTCCAACTAAAGTTAGTTGTTTCTTTAAAAATTTCTTTGTCTGGCTCAAATGTAATTATAGTACCGCGCAGTTTTGATTTTTCAATTTGCTTTACGGCTGCTTTTTTCTTACCTTGAGAATATTCTTGAACAAATCTTCCTCCATCACGATGAACTTCGGCACGTGTATAAATAGAAAGAGCATTAACCACAGACGCGCCCACACCGTGCAGACCTCCTGATACTTTGTAACCGTCACCTCCGAATTTACCTCCGGCGTGCAGCGTTGTCATAACAGTCTCCAGTGCAGATACTTTTGTTTTTGAATGAATGTCTACCGGAATACCACGTCCATTATCGGCAACACGAATACGATTACCAGGAAGCAGTACTACTTCAATATTGCTACATTCCCCAGCCATGGCTTCGTCGCGTGAGTTATCAAAGATTTCCCAAACAAGGTGATGTAGTCCATCTACTCCAGTAGAACCAATATACATCCCAGGACGGCGACGTACTGGCTCTAGACCTTCTAGAACTGAAATTTCTTCAGCTCCATAGTTTTTCTTAGGTGTGCTTTTTTCTGCCATATATGGATATATTATATCATAGCCACTAATCAAATAAAACCCTATTTTAAAGGGTTTTATTATGTTTTAATAAGCCAATTACGGGTTATTTTCTATAGGTATTTCAGGCGCTGGCTCTGAGGTAGGATCAGGCGCATTTGGTTCTGGGTCAGGAGTAATATCTGGCACTGGATCTGGCTCTGGACTTGGCTCAGGAGATGGAGCAGGATTATTCTGAGGACTATTACTAATTCCAGCAGACTGCACCATTTGTAAGAATTGAGCTTCGTTTACACAAACATCCCCTACGCATAATTCTTTGGTTTTAACTCTGTCTGAATTTATATTTTTAGCATATAAATCAACAACACCATTTTGAGCATCTGCTAAAATATTTTTAACTTTATTACCAAAACTATTTGCTAAACTAGTATCAAGAGATGATAGCAATTCAAAATTTAAATCATAACTAATCTTAAGATCTTGAACTGATTTAATTATAAGCGGAGTTAGTTTTGAATAGTCTACTTGCCATACACCTGTTGATTCATCAATTGG
>CAZWBZ010000003.1:0-22424 GCA_964632605.1 uncultured Candidatus Saccharibacteria bacterium | reverse complement strand
GGAATAGCTATCCATAATAACACTGCATGGATTGCTGATACGGATGATAAGGTAGAAGTATTAAGATTTTCAAGAACAGGTTCAACCGGTACTAATAATCTTGATGTGTTTAGCTATGACTTTGATTCATCAATTGGTTTTGTAACAGCTAATGGGTAAACTTGATACAATTCTTGAGCCAATACACCACGAGACAAAGTATGTGTAGAGTCGGCTATCCATGTATAATCATGAATTTTTACATTCATTAAATCGCCGATAGTTAAAGTAGAATCTGTAACGTTTTCTTTTAATCTAGCATCAGATGTAGTATTAAAAGCTGTAAAAGAAGTTGCGAACGTAATAGACCCAGTAGTAGTACCATCACCGTCGCGGAACTCTATCAAAGTAGATGGGCCGGCTACGGTATGGTCATCCAGACCAGCCTGAATCAAAAGACCGCTTCTTGTTGTAGCATTACCATCGTTAAATATTTTTGCAGCAAATGTTGCAGCATCTGTTGCAACATCTAAACGAAATGCTGCAGCAGCTCCTGTACCAATACTAACGTTACCGTCTTGCCCTATTCTTAATCTTTCTGACGCTACACCGGCAGTACCGTTTGGTACAGTATTAAGAGTTATATAAGTACCCTGCGCAGAATCTGTCCAGTTTTCTGATGCGTAAATAAGCATTGCAGCTTTTGAGTTAGCTTGGTACGTAGTAGCGCCGTAGCCTTGTACTCCTATATTACCCAAAATATCGTCTGTTTGGTTTGCAGTAGGACTAGCAGATGTACCGCGAGCAGTACGGAATGTCAAAATAGATGCAGTACCAGATGTATTTGTGCCATAGGAATCGATAACAAGACGTGATCTTGTAGAATCAGCTCCACCAACAACCATTACAGTTCCAGCCATACCAGAAAGAGATTGCAATGCTGCAGTATTATCAGACACATCAAGAAGAGCTCCAGGAGCAGTAGTACCAATACCAACTTTACCTGTTGTCTTTGGGTCAATAATTACATTATATCCGTTACTTACAGTAGTAAGTGTTGTATCAATAAGATTACCTCCTACTAACCAATTAACAGCATTTGTACCAATAGAAGTTGAGTCTGAATTAATATCCACGCTACCATTTGTTCCACCCCCGCTATGGTTGCTAATTGTAAAAACAGTAGAATCCACCCAAATATCTCCATCTAAACCAAGCGCAGCATTTAGTAAACCTCCAGATGCTGTAGCATAAAGACCAAAGTTTACAGCGCTTGTTCCTGTGTGTGTATTAGAAAAATAGCCACCGTATGTTGTTTGTGATGATGTGGCATTAGCACCAGAAAGAGAAACGTTTAATAATTTCTGAGTGTTACTTGCTGCCGCGGTAGATGTAGATGTTAGATTAAGTAGTGTTCCAGAAGACAAAGCATTAGCAGACAAAGACAAACCATTTTGAGTAGACAATGTTGACCAGTTCCAAGTTTGTGCAAAGTTTAAATTATCGATTGTATTTACACCTGCAGCGTCAGTTAAACCAGAAATAGCACCAGAACTACCAGTCCCAATACAGTTTGTCCAAGCAGTATTTTCATAACATCTAAATTTATTAGAGCTGGAATTGTAATACATTCCTCCGTTTACACCTGTTGGATCTCCTGCTCCTGTTTTAGTATCAAGAATAAATAAAGACCCAGTAGTGTCTACGTTTCCAATAGTTACATCACCTGCTTGGTTTATAGCCAAAACATGTCCAGACCCAGACCAAATACCAAAATCACTACTAGCGTTTTCTTTTATAAGTTCCCAAGAAGTCGTCCCGTTATTTAAAATTTTTATCCCAGATTCAGAGTTGTCCCCTGTATTTATATTTACAAAGTTATTACCAGTTGGCTTTGTAACCATTATTTGACCAAGAACTTCAAAAGGATAAGTTCCAGATGGGGTAACGCCTATACCAATACCGCCGCTACCACTTTTAAAAGTCATTAAATCACTTGATCCATCGTTAATTCTTAGATCCGATGTTCCTCCTGCTCGATATATCTCCCATCCATTTACACCATTATTCATAAAACCAATTCCATTAGAATTAGCAGTGGATGCATTGGTTTTTACAAATACATCTGAAGTACCACTGGAATCGTTAACAAATATTTGTCCATAAGAACCCAAATTTGCTCCATCAATATGCATCTGAGCAAGAGGGGTATTCGTACCGATACCAACACTACCCGCGCCATCTATAACAAATGGCGTTGTATCCCCAGATACGTCATTAACACGCAATGCTAGATTGTTTGTACCTGTAGCATAATGGTTAATTAAAAATGCAGTATTAGTACTAGATGTACCAGTATTATCTATTTGCACCACGGCGCCAGTATTCGCAGCATTAGATCCAGAGAGAGCAAAGTTAGCAATGTTTCCAGTAAAAGCAGTGGCGGAAGAATTTATATTAAGACCCTTACCACTAGTTAAACCGTTAGCTGTAATTAAACCAATAGTACCAGTAGTTGCAGAGTTTGCGACGATATTTACTAGTCCCGTACCTGTATATATTCCAGTATTTGTAATACCGAAATTAATACCTGTTGCAGCAGAAGAATCCAAGTCTAAGAGTCCATCAGGAGTTGTATCTCCAATACCAACGCTTGCATTGTTACCCAAGATAACACTATTACTTTGACTAAGAGTAACCCCGTAACCCACAGCAGTAGAGTTTGTAATATTGTCCAAACTAAAATCAGTATCTGCTCCAAGGAATGTAGTGTATGTAGCACTTAGCGCAGCACCGACAGAAGTAGCGCCACCATTACCAGCACCTTTACCAATAGCAGTGTTTCTATAACCATTTAAAAGTTTCGCCAAAGCAAGTGTACCTACAGCAGTGTTTCTACCTTGGTTTGCACGGTTTAATGCATTACGCCCAATAGCAACGTTTTGGTGACCAAAACTATCGTTATAACCATTAGTCGCAGTACTACTACCTAAAACACCGCCACCAATATAAATACCCTGGTTTTGCTCACTAGTTCCACCGACACCAGTACCCAGTGCAATATTAAGACTACCGTCAGACTGAGCTGTGGTAAGAATATTAGACCCAATCATAATAGCTCCAGTAAATGCAGTAGCTGTTGTAGTTGTAGACATGATATTTTGACCAATAACAACACCGCCGTAATCAAAAATACCAGATGAAGGAGTAGACGTTGCAGTTTGTGCGGCACCGCCAGATCCAAAACCGCGACCAATAAACACACTAAGATTTCCACTTGCTGTTTGGTTTGCAGTTTTTACAAAAGAGCTATTTAAATATTCAGTAGAATCTGCTTTAAGATATTTTGCCGCAAGTTGGTTTGCACTATCATCCCAGAAAAAATTTGTATTATCTTGCGCCAAAGTTGTACCGTTAGAAAAAACAACAGATCCAGCGGTAAGTGCAGGAAGAATTTCTACATGACAATCAGTATCTCCTGGGGCACAAGTTGGGTCTAATTCTGCGTCAGATGGGAAATACGGCAACGCAAAAGTCACCCCTGTACCAAAGAGGCTAAAAACTACCGCGGCGATAACAAACTGTTTACGTTCCTTAAGCCACTTCTTTATCATAATTTCTTGCCGCACAAAATAAGAGAAAACTCTACCTGTGCTATGTATTATTATACCAAAAAAAGATATATAAATATATCTTTTAAGGTAAAACTGTTGATAACTTTTTATTAAAAACTAAAATGTTTTTAACGTAATTCCAAGCCATCTATATTTTTTAGATTTTGCTCTATTTTTTGCATTACTTCGCTGACTTCTATATCGGTCAAAGTACGATCTTTTGCTTGAAATACCATACGAAATGCATAAGAATTTCTGCCGTCTTTTGAAAATTGATCAAACAATGTTGGACCAACAACAACAAGCTCGTTTATGCTATTTTTTATATTTTCTTCTACTTCTTTTTCAGAAATATCTTCTCCTACCCATACAGAAACATCACGAGTTATAAAAGGATATTGAGACCACACCACGAACGTAGAAGCGGTAGCAGAAAGATTCGACGAATGGTCTGGCCGAACATCGTGAGGAGATCCGAGGACCTTCGGAGAACTTTCTGCGAAAGCGTCTGATAAAGTGAACTGACTTAATTCAACTTCTTTTGCTTCTTTTTTGTTTACGTAAGCAACATGAATTTCTTCATTTCCGTCTTTAAAAGTAGAGCCAATTTCAAAAATCTTTACTTCATTTAGTAAAAGCAATGCTGCATTATTTTTGTTTAGTTCGTAAGATTCTTTAAGCCCGTCTAGCAAATTAGTACGCAAAAAATCTTTACCTTTGGCGCCGCGTGCCACCTGAATATCCCCCTTTTTAGTAAAAGTATAAGTCATGACTTCTTTATAACCCTGAGATATCAAAGATTTTCTAGCATTTTTAATTTTTACGTAAACACTATTTTCTTTTGGAGAAAAATTGATGTCAGGCATTACGGGAGACAATTTGTCGTAACCATAAATACGACCGATTTCTTCTATCATGTCTATTTTATTTTCTAAATCAAGACGCAATTTAGGAACAGTTAAAACAAAAGAATCTCCTTCTTTTATAAATTCAAAATTATAATTCTTTAAAATATTTTCTATCTCAGATTCAGATATATTGCCGCCAACTTTTTTATTTACATCACCAGCGCTGAAAGTTATTTTATTTTCTTTTTGTTTGTTTGGATATGTGTCTACCACTTCTTCAAAAACAGCACCTGGGCACATTTCAGAAATCAACGCAGATAACTCCAGCATTCCAAAATCAGCTGATTCTGGAGAAAGATTATTCTCAAATCTCTTTGCGGCGTCAGACAATACGCCAATTCTACGTGCTGTCCTGCGGATGCAAATTGGGTCAAAGTTCCCTACTTCGATTACAATGTCAGCAGCATCATCTTGTATACCGGAATTTGCTCCGCCTTTTATGCCGCCCAGTGCTAATGTATCACCGTTACTATTAGTAATAACAAGATCAGAGTCTTTTAGTTTAGCTACAATTTTTTCGCGGCCAACTAATTCCAATTCATCGCCCTCTTTTGCATTTTTAATAATTATTTTATTATCAGCAAAATTACGTAAATCAAAAGCATGGGTTGGCTGTCCACAATTTAGCATTACTAAATTTGTAGCGTCCACAATATTATTTATACTGCGCTGTCCAACACTTTCTAAATGTTTTACTACCCACTCTGGGCTTGGGCCAATTTTGATACCACGAATTATTCGTGCGCTATATCTGCGGCAATTTTCAGTTTCTATACTAATTTCTAAATTAGTATTTTGAATTTCTTTTTTAGATAAAATATCTGTATAGTTTTTTGTTGGGTCAGTAAATTGTATTCCAAGTTGCCCAGACAATTCTCTGGCAATACCGCTGTGAGACAGCAAGTCGTGCGCGCGGTTAGGCAGTATATTTACATCTAGAATTACATCACCGTCTGGTAATGTCTCCATTCCTTCGACTTCGGTAAGATGATAGGTTAAAACATCGTGCAATTTTTGCGCGTCAGGAGCGTCTGGTATATACCATTTGAGCCAGTTATAGCTAACCTTCATAAATGCAGTCTATCACAAAAAAATCTTTAAATCACCCTTATTTTACAGGCACATCTGGGTCACATTTAGAACATTTACAACCAATAGGTTTTAAGTATTCATTGAAGAATTCTTTACCGTAATCGTAATTTAATTCTTCCCCTGCTTTGATATTCTTTTTTGAAAAAACCAAAACACGTCCACCTTTTATTTGGACTTCGCAGTTAGGACGGCAAGAATGGTTTATATAACGTGCTGTATTTTCACGAATTGTTCCGTCGATTGTTCTCTTTTTTGTAATTTCAAAAAGATATTTACTATTACTATTGTACTGTTCTTCTTCACTAAGTTCACGTCCAAAATATTCGATAATAAATTTATCTTTTGGAATATCGGTCTCTGCAAAAAGCCCGCACCCCGCACCAAGCTTTGCACGCTTTACTTTTAATTTGTAAGGACCCATTTTTTCGTATTTCATATATTATTTAGAATTGATTTAGTCTCATATCTCCTTGGTAAAATAGTCTCACATCTGGAACATTCCAGCGAATCATAGCTATACGGTCCAGGCCGCCTCCGAATGCAAACCCTTGGACCTTTTCAGGATCAAGCCCTGCATTTTTTAGTACCTGAGGGTGCAGCATTCCGCCGCCCATCATCTCCAGCCATTTGCCATTAAATTTTGCATGGACTTCTACAGACGGCTCAGTAAACGGAAAGAAGCTTGGGCGAAATTCTATTTCTACATTCTCGCCTAAAACTTTTTTATAAAATTCTATAAGTATAGCTTTCATGTTTGCAAGAGTAATATTTTCGCCGATCATAAAACCGTCGATTTGATGAAATTGCATTTCGTGTGTTGCGTCAGTTGCTTCATTACGAAAAACTTTACCAATGGAGATATAAGCTCCTTCTGTCTCTCCAGCTTTCGCCATTTCTTCAAGCTTTCTAGCAGTGGTATTGGTATTGTGTGTTCGCAGTACTGCATCTTCTTTATTTTTTATATAAAAAGTATCCTGCATATCTCTTGCTGGGTGGTCTTTGGGCACATTTAGCGCATCAAAGTTATGCCAAGAATCTTCTAATTCTGGGCCATTATTTACTTCGAAACCAAGATTTGAGAACAAAGAATAGGCTTCATCAGCTAGCAGTGTTAGTGGGTGCAGAGAGCCTTTTGGGTATTCAGACATAAAAGTATAGTACCCTTTTTAAGGCTTTTTTTCAAACCTGGATTAAACAGCTAAAAGCTCGTTTATTTGAGTACGAGTAGAGCCAGTTACGATACCGTCAGCTTTGATATTGTATTCTGTTTGGAATTTCTTTACAGCAGCTGCTGTACCATTACCAAATGATCCGTCAGCTTTACCTGTAAGATAACTATTGTCTATCAAAAATTGCTGCAGTATTTTAACCTGAGACCCCTTGCTGCCAACTTTTAAAGTCAAAGTTATTGGACCAGTGGCCGCAGCGGCAGGCGCGGTATTTACAGCACTAGATGTATCAGTAGAAACACCGCTGTTATTTGGCACAACCGTATCGTTAGTAGTACCTTCTGGTGTAACACTAACACCATTAGTAATAACAGTGCCGTCACCATTAGTGACGCTAGTAGGAACAGTGTTTTCTACAGGAATAGTATTTACATTAGACCCAGAACTATTATCAAAAGGAGAATTTAACTTATCATTTTTTGCTAAATTCATTTTTGCTATATCAGCTGACCCAAATATTTTTTGAGACATTGCAAGCTGTGGATTTGTCTTTAGATAAAAAATACCAAAAGTTACCCCACACAATAATAAAAGAATTATAATTAAAAAAGTAAGTCCTTTGTTTGACATGTTTATAGTATAGCACAATATTTTTATGCTAGACTAGCAATATGAGTGAAAAAAGAATACTAAAAGTATTACTCCTAATTATTTTGATTTTATTAGTCGCCGGATATTTTACTGGATGGCTTGATAATGGACCAAGATAGTCTACAAAAACTATTTCCCGTAAATACGCTGCGCTAGTTCACAGTGACTACAGGTTGTTTCTTTGCCAAAAGATTTATGGTAGCAATTTCTGTTTACCCATTCTCCAGATGAAAGCAAGTCATCGTAATCTTTTATATCACGATGCAGTAATTCCAAATGCTCTTCGGTAATACTAGTTTTATACATATAGTCTTTATGCTTTGGATCTTCTTCTAGGAATTCCAAAACAGATTCGGTAACCTTTACATTCTTTTCATTACCACGAATTAAATATGTATACATAGAAAGCTGACGAATAAAAGAACTAGGTCGTCCTTCTTCCCCTTCTTTCTCTATGACATTTCTTGTTTTACTTGATCCAGTTTTGAAATCAGTAACACGCAATTCCCCGTTAGCTAAATTCTCCGTAAGGTCAATTTTTCCATACATTGATAGATGCGGGAACTCTGGGTCTTTATAAGAAACAGATCTTTCGCTAGTAAAGCTTTTTGCAAGATTTGGTAAACGCATAGACGCCCAATTTAATAACAGTGGCAATGCATCTTTTTTGATACGTCTTATTTCATTAACATCTAAAACATTATTTTTATCCAAACTAACATCTAGATATTTCTCGATGTCTTTTTCTTTTGGATTAGTTCCTGATTTCAAAATAGCTTCTAAGCATTCATGCACGACACTACCAAAAACAAGACTGGCTGATTTAGCTTCAGGTAGCTGCAGTAAATTACGGAAATACCATTTCCAAGGACACTCGAAAAAGTTGTTAAGCAGTGTTACGGAAACTTTGGCTTTTTCGTATTCTTTTTTTACGACTTCGGCTAATTCTTTCTTACCAAATTCATCTTCCGTTTTCTCTTGTTTTGTGACTATTTTTTCTGGACCATCTTCTAGTAAAATTTTCTCAGACTCTTCTGTAGAAATAAAGTTAAATGTATTCTCTGGCAATTCATTAAAAATATGAGCTAACTCCAAAGAAGCTCCTGTATAAGATTCGCGGGAATAAGAGATAGTGCAATGTTTTTTTGCACGTGTAATAGCAACATAAACCTGTCTCTTAATAACAAGATCATTTTTTTCTTCTATTAGCATGTCTACTTTTTCAGGCAACACAAAAGCAGTTCGAGCAGACCCAAACAAAGATCTCTCGTCCATATGAGCCACCCAAACAAAGTCAAATTCTAAACCTTTTGACGCATGCATAGTCATAACTTTTACCCCCTGCTCTGCCCCAAATACAGCAATAGGAATATGTTGACCATAAGCTTCCAGTCTTTCTAGGTACTGAATAAAACTTTTTAGGTTTTTATTATTTTTTCTAGACTCTAGATGCATTGCCAAATGTAGCATTGTGCGAATAACTTCGGCTCTGGCAACTAATGATTTATGCTCTGTTGCGTTAGATAGCAGTACCTGCTCGCCTATATACTGCAATGTTTCGTACACAGTATGCGAGCTATTATATTTTATAAAGTCAGTAAGCATCGCTCCTACTTTTGCAATTGGGTCTACTGCTCCAAAAAGATTAGAGCCGTCAGTTTTATTTTGAGATAAAACATCTACGCATAAATTACGGCTATTGGTACTGCGCAAAAAAGAATGAGCAGACATTACCGGAACCCCAGAATAAGGAGACAATAAATATTCCGCTATGCTTTCGCTACGGTAAGGGTCTTCTATGATTCGAAGTACTGCAAGGATTATGAAATAGTCTTTAGACAAGAATAAATCAGAACTTTCCCCCGCAGAAACAGGCAGTCCCATGTCTCTTAGTACAGCAATAGCATTTCTAACCTGTGCGTTCTTAGGGACTAAAATTGCGCATTCATTTGGGTCAATACCACCATCAATTTGTTTTTTGATATCTCTACCCGCTAAAATAATTTCATCTCTAAAATACGGCGCTTCTATTAGATTTATTTTTTCACCTTTTATTGTATTACTATTTAAAGAACCGTCAGCAATAGAACTTTGTAATAATTTATCGGCTGTATCTAAAATAGATTGAGAAGAACGATAGTTTTCTGTAAGAGTAATTAATTCTGCGCGTCCAAACAATGTTTTAAAGTTTTCAAAATAATCGAGCTTCGCACCTCCGAAACCATAAATAAGCTGACGGTCATCCCCCACTACAAAAATATTAGGCTTTTCTACTTCTTGCCAAACATACTGCAAAAATTCATTTTGAACACCACTACTGTCTTGGTGTTCGTCCACAAGAACATACAAAAAATTCTCTCTTAGCTCAGAAGAAACATCTTCATTTTCTTTTACTAGCAATACAAGCATTCTCAGGACATCGTCGTAGTCTATATATCCGTTATTAGACTTGTAAGATTCATATAGCTCATAAAATCTTACGACTTCACTACTACGTTTTAGACTTTCTATTTTTTTAAGAACTTCTTTTTTAATTTCTCCTTTTGTTTCTCCGCGGCTAGAGACACTAGCTGGGTCCAGTGTAAGGTCTTCTATTTCTTTATTTATTAAACGCAAGAATTCATCCGGAGTAATTCTTTCTCTTTTTAAAAGACCAATTAATGATTTTACATCATAAAAATACTGAGTACTGTTCCCACGTGGGCGCAAGTATTCCCAATTCTCTGTTTCCAAGAGTTCGTCAAAAATACCTATAGATGTTTGCTCATCTAAAAGTTCGGGCATTGAATTAAAATCAAGTAAGGTATAATTTTTCTCTATTAAATCCAATGCAAAACTATGAAAAGTAGAAATTCGTACATTTACCGCATCTCCACCAATGATTCTAGCAAGACGTGCTCGCATTGCTCGTACCCCAGAATTAGTGAAAGTAAGACACAAAATACCCGATGCCCCTGTATCTGTTTCTTTTAATATATTAGCAATACGTAGAGACAAAACCTGCGTCTTACCTGTACCAGGACCAGCTACAACCATTACCGGACCGTCCAGTGTATCTACGGCCTTTTTTTGGGATATATTTAGCTTTTTGTATTCTGCATCAAATGGGCTACTCATAGGGCTATTATAGCCTATTTATTAAACTACCTGAAATCAAAGAAACTTTTACTAAGCCACGAAACAATTGTATAATTTAAGTATGAAAAAAATATTAGCACTTTTTGCGTTACTTGTATTACCCCTAAAAACTTTTGCTCATGTAAGATACGTATTAGAAGAGAATGTTGATTACCGTACGCTGCTTGGTAACAACTGGGGCATCTTAAAAGAAGGCATGACCAATACCGGATTTGTCATCGGAACAATAGTTAGTCTTATTGTTGTTGGTATAATATTTGAACTTGCTCATACTAGAATATTTAAAAAATATTTTGATGGAGTAAAAGCTAGACTTAATTCTTACCACGAACTTATTCCTTGGATAATTCGTCTTTGTCTTGGTATTGCTTTAATTGGTGCAGGTACGGGACATTTTCATATCTCACCAATCATGACTGCGAGTAACGCACTCGCAAGTTTTGAAGTAGTATTAGGTTTCTTTTTCTTAGCTGGATTTCTACTAGTACCATCCGCTATTGCAGCTATCGCAATCTTTATATCTGGTATTAGCCAGGATACTTATTTTATGGGTAACCTGGATTTCTTAGCATTGTCTATTGGTCTGCTAGTATTTCACAGCGCTCGACCAGGAGTAGACGATATTTTAGGAATTTCTCTTTTAAAATATATTAGAATCCACCGCAAACTATTAGGTTTGATTTTGCGTATTGGTGTTGGGTCCGCAATGATATATCTTGGAATGTTTGAAAAAATACTAAACCCAATGCTTGCAGAACATGTTGTTGGAGAATTTAATTTAACATCTGTAATTCCAGTAACAGCAGCTACCTGGGCATTGGCAACAGGTATAATCGAAACAGCTCTTGGGTTAATAATTGTACTAGGATTATTTACACGCATTGCAGCAATAGTTGGAATAATTGTAATTTCTATTACGTTCTTCTTCTTTAACGAAGCGGTATTTTCACATGTTACTTTGTTTGGAGTTTTGTCTATTCTGGCAATTGAAGGATATGGATTTTTAGGCCTAGATCACTTTTGGAGTAAGAAAAAAGCAGTAGAAAACAAAGACCAATTCCAGCACATTGCATAAATCTAAAAACTTGATTGATATTAAATTTTTAGCACGTTATACTTGTATATGAAAAGATCATTATAGCGCTAGTATTTTATTTTTTAAATTAAATACTAGTATAAGGCAAGCCCCGCAATTTTTGCGGGGCTTGCTGCTATTTAGATGACATGATAGAAATAGATAACCGGAGGATTCGCATAGTGGTCTAGTGCGCTGCCTTGGAAAGGCAGTAGGGTGTTAAAACCCTCAGGGGTTCAAATCCCCTATCCTCCTCAAATAAAATAACCCCTAACTAGTGGTTATTTTTTATTTCTTTTATACCCAATTTCTCGCCTCGCTTTCTTCTACAACATTTGCATTGACCCAATTTGCAATAGATTCTTCTAAATGAGTTTTATTATAAGGATGACCCTGTGCTTTTCTCTTAATGTCTAATTCAGCCGACTTACGCACTTCTGGTAACCTGTTTGCTTCCTCTTGAGTTAATACACCTGCTTCTACCCACTGGTCTCTTGTAGATATGAAATCTTTAATACTATAGGGATAACCCTGTGCTTTATGCTGGATTTCATTTCTTGCACTTTCTTGAACCCTAGGAAGACTATTCGCTTCCTCTTGAGTTAATACACCAGCTTCTACCCACTGGTCTCTTGTAGATATGAAATCTTTAATACTATAGGGATAACCCTGTGCTTTATGCTCTAGATTTCTTCGTACCTGATTTTGAACTTCGGGCCATTTGTTTATTTCTTCAGAGGAAAGCTCTCCCTCTGTTGACTGTACCCATAAATCCCGAGCATCGGAAAAATCTTTCGCGTTAATAGAATATCCGTATGTTGAGCCCGCCATAGCAGGACTATATAAAATATGCCACTTCGCAAGAGCTTCACTCTCCCTATCTTTATTCCCCTCTGTTTCTTTTGTTATAAAGTCATCAAGTTGTTCGGCATATCCTGCAACAATATCTTCTCTACTAACCTTTTTTAGGTTAATCATTTTCTCCAACAAAGACCTTTCTTTATTTTTATATTTTTCCTCTGTCTTAAATTGTTTTTGGGCGCGTTCAAGGTCCGATGAAGGTCCAACGGCTTCTTGATGATTGTCCACAGATTCATTTTTTATTGGAGCGCCTTCAAATTTTGGCATAAAAGTTTATAAAAAAGTTTCTAAACTAGATACTTTTCACTTAATTTATAATAGGTGCATTTTAACATAATTAGTATTATTAATCATTTGGATTTTTTTTAGAACTAGCTTAGGGTTTTGCCCTTTAGGCTCCTCAAATAAAATAACCCCTAGTTAGGGGTTATTTTATTATCCGTTAAAAGCATCTTCCAATGTTTTAATATCAAACTTTTTCATTTTCATAAAGACTTCAGTAACGCGGCCTATTTGTTCTTTGGTCCCGGTAGACATCATTTTTCCCATTGCTGCTGGCACAACTTGCCAAGGAAAACCAAACTTATCATTTAGCCATCCACACTGGACTTCGTTGCCTCCTTCTTTTAATTTGTCATAGTAATAATCTACTTCTTCTTGGTTTTCGCAATTTATAACAAAAGATACAGCTTGCTGAAAATTTAGCGGACTAACGCGGCCACTATCCATAACCGCCATATTAAATCCATCTAAACTTAGTCCAGCATGTTTTGTTTTTGCGCGCTCATCGTTAACAGGTTCACTACCATCATAAGCTTGAATATAACCAACACTGGAATTCTTAAAAATACTAGTATAAAAATTTACTGCTTCCTCGGCGCGGCCGCATACGTCTCCAGCAAACATCAAAGTTGGGATTATTTTCTGCGGAGCCTTCATTGCAGATGAGAACATTATTTGCCAAGATACACCGTATTGGTCCTGTGCCCAGCCGTATTTTTCTGCAAATGGGTAAGAGCCCAGTTCCATCAAAACCTTGCCAGAAGGGGCTATTTTGCCCCACAAGCTATCTAATTCTTCGGTGCTGTCACATCCAACAATAAACGAAACAGTTGGATTAAAAGGCAAATATGGGCCAGCTGTCATAAGAGAAAATTCCTGACCATATAAGACAAGTGTTGCCATTTGTACAGCTCCAGATGGAGTATTCTCTAATTCCCCGCCGCCTTTTAAACTAGACCCAGGAAATGCAGACATATAGAAATCAGTAACTGCTTTCATGTCTTTTTCGAACCATAGAAACGGTGTAATTCTATTCATAAAATTATGTTTAAATACTATTTCTTAATCTTTTAATTCTCTCTTCTACTGGTGGATGAGTAGAAAATAAATTACCCATCTTTTGGCGAAACTGTCCTGACCCAAAAGGATTAGCAATATACAAATGCGCAATAGCTGTTGACTGGTGCTGCATTGGGCGAGAATACGCCGCAATTTTCTCCAAGGCTGATGCCAAACCTTCGGGATAGCGTGTTAGTAGCGCTCCTGATGCGTCAGCTAAATATTCGCGGTTTCTTGAAATTGCCAGTTGCATTAGCGTTGCCAGTATCGGCGCTAAGATAGAAAGAATAATTCCAATTATTATAATTACTCCGTTATTGTTTTCTCTGTCTCGTCCGCCGAAGAATGCCATACGAATAAACATGTCTGAAATAATAGAAATAAACCCAACCAAGACTACAGCCACAGTAGACACAAGCATGTCGCGATTACCAATGTGTGATAGCTCGTGCGCCATTACACCTTCTAATTCTGTTTTGTTCATTATTGCCAGCAGTCCTGTAGTAGCAGCAACTACAGCGTGGTCTTTGTCTCTACCTGTTGCAAATGCATTTGGCGCTGGGTCTTCGATGACATAAATTTTAGGCAGTGGCAGTCCAGCAGAAATACAAAGATTTTCTACTGTAGTATATAAATCAAAATATTCTTCTCTAGTTGCAGGCTTTGCTCCAGCAATAGAAAGAGCGATTTTATCAGAATACCAGTATCCAATAATATTCATCAAAATACTAAAGGCTACAAATATATAAAGTATATTTGGGTTTTGGTACATTTGCGCAAAGACAAATCCAAGCGCTATGACAATGCCCAAAAACATGGTCATTAGAAACCATGTCTTACGAACACTTGCTGATTGGTGGGTATACAGATTAGCCATTTAATTTAATACGATAAAAAATTTAGTTAATTACAACAGGAATAAAAATTTGTTTTAGCAGAGCTGGGTCACCAGATGGATTATCGTTCTCTAGAACAATATAACCAGGGCCAGATGGTAAACCTGTAAAATTTACATTAGATGTAAATGACACTGGGGCTACTGTCATCCAGTCAGTTGTTGCAGTGCCGTTTGTAGTTAGCAATGTATTCATACCAGCATCCATTACTTTTACAATAATGTTAGCTTCAAAGAAATAAGCATTTTTAACAGCTCCGGTTAACACAATAGGTCCTACTACATTTTGACCAGGAGCAACAGACAAAGAAACCAAATCCCCTGCATTACCTGTAACAATAGGTGTTGCGATATTTTCTACAGGAGCAGTCGCTTTGGGTTTTATAAACATAAACCCTAAGATAACTAAAGCCAGGACAAGAATAACAATTGGAGTTTTATTAGTTTTGTTTTGCATAAAATTTAAAATTAACTTTTAAAATTTTACTTCTACGGGTTTAGATTCTACTCCGTTATCTTCGATATCGAAATATTCCATCTTAGTAAAAGCAAACATGTTAGCAATTATGTTTCCAGGGAAAACTTGTGTTGCTGTATTAATATCACGAACGTTTGTATTATAGAATCTACGAGCTGCTTGAATTTTGTTTTCTGTATCAGACAATTCGCGCTGCAATTCTAAGAAATTTGTATTTGCTTTTAAATCTGGATAAGCTTCAGCAATTGCAAACACACTTTTTAGTGCGCCAGTTAGCATATTCTCAGCCTCGGCGTGAGATGCATTAACGCCGCCAGTACCCATAGCCATAGCGCGAGCTTTGGTTACATTTTCGAAAGCAGATGTTTCGTGAGTAGCGTAGCCTTTTACAGTATTAACAAGGTTTGGAATTAGGTCATAACGACGCTTTAGCTGGGTTTCTATGTCAGCCCAAGCTTCTTGTGTACGGTTACGCAAACGTGTAAAACGGTTAAATAAAGAGATTACGTATAATACGAGCAGTACCGCAGCAATTAAAAAATACTTTGTCATATGGTGCCATTATACCATAAAAAACCGGCGTCAATTGACGCCGGTTTTTTATTAAAATACTATGCTTTTTTAAGCTTTTTCTTATCAGAATATTCTTGCCATACTACCAGTACTGGTGACGCTAAGAAAATAGATGAATATGTTCCAAAGAACATTCCCGCTGTTAACATTATAGCCAAGATACGAGTAGAATCTGGTCCCCATATTGCAAGAGCAACAAGAGCAAGAATAACAGTAAGAGAAGTCATAATAGAGCGACTGTAAACTTCGTCGATACTTTTACCTACAGTTTCCGCAAAAGGAACAGTAGATTTTGCTTTTGTTAAATTCTCACGGATACGGTCAAACACAACAATAGTGTCAGACACAGAAAGACCAAGAATTGTTAATAGAGATACTACAAACAATGTATCTATTTCCATATTGTAAAAACTAGACAAAGCTACGAATACTCCTGTTGGAATCATGATGTCGTGAAGCAATGTTGCAATAGCAGCTACACCATATTTCCAAGATTTTACTGGGTAAGAAACTTTGCGGAATGAATATGCAATAAATAGTACGATTCCAAGAGACACCAGGATAATTGCCATTATTGATTTACGCAATAATTCTTTTCCTACTGATGGACCAATAGATGTATAACTAACTACTTCCATACCAGGGTATTTTGCGTTAATAGTGCCAGTTACAGCTTCACGTTCTGCAGGAGTTACTTCGTGCATCTTTAAAACGTAACTTGTATTACCTAATGGTTGAACAAGAATTTCAGGAGAACCTTCTATTCCAGTAAAAACAGCATTGATAGCTTCAGCTTCTGGCTTGGCTTCATTCCATTTTACTTCAATAGCAGTACCGCCTTTAAAGTCGATACCTGGGCGGAACCCAAAGTAAGCCATAGACCCTGCAGACAAGATAACAAGACATACAGAGATCCAGATAAAAATATTTTTGTATTTAATGATTTTCATAAATTAGTTATTATCAGTCTTAGCGTTTTTAAATCCTGACCCAAACAAGAATTGTGCAAACTTGCCTTCTTTGCCTAATGGCAATACTCGGAAGAATGTCTTACTAACAACATAAGCCACAAACAGTGATACCAATGTTCCCAAGAAGAATGTAAATGCAAAAGATTTAATCAAAGCTGTTCCTGTTGCGTAAAGAATAAAAGCAGTGATAAGAGATGATGTATTAGAATCACGTACAGAATTCCAAGCCTTTGAGAATCCAGCATTTAGACCATCACGAATAGTTCCGCCATGGCGAACTTCTTCTTTCATACGCTCGAACACTAAAATGTTAGCATCCACAGCAATACCAATAGAGATAATAAATCCTGCGATACCAGCAGCAGTTAGTGTAACTGGCCACAATTTAAACACGACTAGCATTATAACTGTATAAATAACCAAGTTAAGTACAGCAATAATTCCAGGCAAACGGTACCAAAGTAGCATACATAGAGCAATAGCGATAAGACCAATAAGGCCTGCTTTTACACCAGCTGCAGTTGCTGCTGCGCCCAGTGTTGCCCCAATGTTAGATGTAGAGATTAGTTCTATTGGTACAGGCAAAGCTCCAGAGTTTAGACGACGAGCAAGATCACGAGCTTCTTTTGTATCAAAGTTTCCAGAGATTACAGCTTGTCCGCCAGAGATGGCTTCGTTAACAGTAGGAGCAGAAATCATCGCTCCATCCAAATAAATAGCTATTGTTTTACCAATATTTTCTCCTGTAATTTTTTCAAAAAGTTTTGCACCTTCGTCGTTCCAAGAAATAGAAACAGTAGGTATACCAGTAGTTGGGTTAAATGTTACATCAGCTCTTTTGAAATAACGTCCATCAAGTCCTGATGATGTATAGTTGTCTATTGTCCCAAGATCAAGTTGACCATCAGCACCAACCTTTACAGGAATTGGTTCGTCTTTATTACGTTCTACCTTGAATTCAAGTGTTGGTGTTTGACCAATCAAAGATACAGCTTGCGCTACATCTGTAATACCAGGCAATTCAATGGTAAGACGTTCTTCATTGCCGTTAGCAAAAGAAGCTGATTGAGTACGCACTACGGCTTCGGATACACCAAAACTGTTTACGCGACGTTCCAATATCTCACGCAAAGATTCCATAGCAGCACCAGTGTCGGCTGCTGAAATTTTTGATGTATCAGCACGGTAAATTAGCTGTGTACCGCCAGACAAATCAAGACCAAGACGAAATGGCTTGTTGTAAAAACCAGTTTCAGCTCTGCCAGTTAGTGCTGGTTCACTCTTATAAATAAACATTCCGCATCCTGCTACTATAATTAGTATAAGGAGTGCTGCAATTCTTCGTTTCCACATAGAAATTTAAAGCTTTCTGTAAAAAGTATTACCTAATAACTCATGCATTCTAGCATGGAAACAACCTGAAATCTACTGAATTTTAGAGCTTTATACGACTATTGTATTTATTATAAAACATGTCCTAATATGGACTATACAAAGAAAATTAAAAGAATTAGGCCAAGAATAATACGGTAGTAGCCGAAGATTTTAAATGTATGATTAGCAATGTATTTCAAAAACCAGCGCGCAACTATATATGCAACGATTCCGGATATTACAGCGCCCAAGATGATTTCGTAGCCCAAAGATGCAGTTAAGATGTCACGTGATTTATACAAGTCATAAACTGTAGCCGCCGCCAAGGTTGGCAAGCCAAGTAAAAACGTAAAACTAACGATAGTGCTGCGTTGGTATTTTAATAACCTGCCCCCTATTATCAGCGCCCCAGATCTTGAGACCCCTGGAATGAATGCCAGCGTTTGCACTAAGCCAAGCACAAATGCATTTTTATAACTTAATTCTTTTTCTGTAGAAGCGAAATCAGAAGCAGAAATTTTTGCGTCTGGTGAACTAACCCGAGGACCTGAAGAATCGGTTCGGGGCGGAGCGCTTTTATCCACCAATAAAATAACAATACCGCCAATAAGTATTGCCCAAGACATAACAGCTAAATTCCCAAGCAATACATTTTTTACAATTGGATAAAACAGGAAGCCAATTATAGCTGTAGGAATAAAGGCAATCAAAGCATTAATAAAAACCTGTTTTGTAATACGCATAGTGCGCAATATAAATATAGCCCCAGCAATTAATGCCCCAACTTGGATAGAGATCAAAAATGTTGAAAGACTTTCGGTATTAGGAATACCAAGAATCTCTGATGTTAAATACATGTGCGCTGTAGAAGAAACCGGCAAAAATTCTGTAATACCTTCGACAAGACTAATTAAAAAGATAGATAAAAAAGACATATTAGTATTCAAACAAATGGAAGAATTTGGTTAATCTAGGACGAGCGTAAATACAAACAATATAAGCCGAAACAGATCCAAGAATATAACCAGCAGCAATATCTATAGGATAGTGCACCCCTGCTACAACGCGCGCTCCGCCAATAGCCAAAGCAGAAGCTAAAAACCACCAGCCTCTACTTTTATGAAATAAAAACATAGAAAAAGTTAAAGCTGCAAATACAGTTGCGTGCCCAGAAGGAAATGAATTATACCCCCCATAAACAAACAATGGCTGCACTCCTGCCAAAAAAGGTCTTGGCACAGCAAAAGCTAATTTCATAATTTCCGCAGCAATATATGCAGCAAATACACTACCTGTAATCCATACAGCTTCACTGGTAGCTTTGTGAATATATAATCTTGGGTTTAAATTAGGATCACGATTTACTAATGTTCTATACATCAAGATCAAAGCATACCCGATAACGATATACTGAAAATATCTAGCAAAAACAACAACTAGCCCATCAAAAAGTAAATATTGCCCAGCAAAACTATTTAAATATGTAAAAAGAGCGCTATGCATTTTTTTTATTTTTAGCGACTGTTAATACATTCTCCATCAAAGATGCAACAGTTACTGGCCCTACCCCGCCCGGAGTCGGAGTTATAAAACTAACCTTATCTTGCATACTAGCAAAGTCAGCGTCACCCAATAAGACGTTGCCCACTTCTAAAGTCCCAGCGTCGATTACAATTGCGCCATCCTTAATATCATCCCCAGTAACAACGCCTGGGCTTCCTACTGCGGTAATTATAATATCAGCATTAGATAAAATATTTTTTCTTTTTTCCAAACTTGTTTCTCTTTCTATTGTTTCAATAAGACTAGTCTGTGAAAACAATAAATGAGTAACGGGCTTGCCCACAAGACGCCCTTGGCCAACAATGGCAATTTTTTTGCCAGACAAATCTCCTCCTGTAGCGACATCTAATATTTTTTTAACAGCCAAAACAGTTGGCATAATTATATTATTTTTAGAATTTGTCTCTGTATAAAATTTTTCAGAATAAGCACTAGACAAACCATCTACGTCTAAAGGCAGCGGCACAGAATTTAATATTGCGTCAGTATTTAAATGTTCTGGCAGCGGTAGCTGTACAATAATACCGCACATATTAGGACGAAGAGATAATTCTTTTATCTTAGAAATAACATCTTCTGTCGAAGAATTTATAGGCAAAGCCCCAGAAACAAAATGAATACCAATTTCTTCAGCAGTCTTTGCTTTCATTTTTACATAGCGCAAAGATGGACCATCTTCCCCTACCAAGATGTCAGAAAATTCTGGAACAAAATCTAAAGAACTGATTTCTTTTTTTAAATCAGCTAAAACCTGTTTACTAAATTCTCTACCATTAAACACCATATTCTTTCTCTAAACCTAAAAATTCTTTTTTAATATCGTCTCTATGAAAAGACCGTCCATAGCGTCGCATTGCCTGCAGTATACCAAGACCAAAAAATGACGCAATCAGATGAGACCCCCCGTAACTCATAAATGGCAGTGTAATACCCGTTACAGGCATTATACCCATATTCATACCAATGTTAATAAATATGTGCGAGAGAAATATTAAGGCAAGCCCTATACCAAAAAGTATCTCAAAATTACTAGACCCGTAAAGAGCCGTCATTAAAACTCTTATTATTACAATTGCATAAAGAATTATTAAAATAATAACACCCACAAAACCCCATTCTTCAGCAAAAGCTGCAAAGATAAAATCTGTCTCATATTCTGGCAAGAATTGCAGACGTGACTGTGTACCAAACCCAAGACCTTTGCCAAATGCTTGGCCAGACCCAACAGCAATAGTCGACTGCAATACGTTATATCCGGACCCATGAATGTCAGCCAAGGGGTTCAAGAAATTACCAATACGCTTCTTTTGGTAATCTTCAAAAACAAAAGCATACAAAACAGTAAAAATAATTGCCCCAATAACAGTCAATATTATCATGTGTTTACGAGATAATCCTGACGCCAAAACCATTCCAAACCATACAATCAAAAGTATCATTGCGGACCCAAAGTCTGGCTGAAAAAACACCAAAAGAAAAGGTATCAGCATGTAAAGCCCTGATACAATAATATGTCTAATGTGCGCAATTTCTACATGTCTACGAGAAAAATATTTTGCCAAGATTAAAACCAAAACTATCTTCATTAAGTCTACCGGCTGAAAAGCAAAAAGCCCAAAAGAAAACCAAGACTGTGCACCGTTAGAAAATTTACCTACAGCAAATAGTAGAAGCAATACAAAAAGACAAACCCCGTAAACACTAAGAATAAAAGAGGACTTTCTGAAAATTCTCGGGTCCATAAGCGACGCACCGAAGAAAACACAAAGAGAAATTATTATAGAAATAAGCTGTTTATGAAAAAATAAATTATCCCCCGACAACGGCCACAACGCCCCAAGTCCCGCCAAGAGTATTGGCACAATTGCAAAAAATAAGATCCAGTCTATATTTTTAAATTTAGATAAAAAAGAAAAACTATTTGGCATAAGTAAACGGGTTCACACGCTTTATAAGCTCATAGCGTTTTGGAGTATTTTTAAATTCATAAGGCCAAGAAAAGAATAATTCGCTACTATTGCGTGCATTGATAGTAGCTGTTGTTTTACTAGAAGCAATTGGTTCATCTTTATCATCGTATACAATTACGATATATTCTGATTCTGGAATAGGTTTAAAAGAAGAATTAGTAATCATAACACTAAGACGCTCCATACCTAGCAGTGTTTCAGGTTTCCAATTAGAAACTTCTAAAGGCAAAGTATTACTGTTAAAATTTAACTTTTCAAAATAAATTACATCGTTCCATTCAAAACGTGCACGTACTGGAATACGCACACCTGTACGAATCTGAGGTGCAAAAACAGCAAACTGACTAGCTGATGGAATAAAAGTATTACCCTTGGTCTCATTAATAACTTGCCCGCCTTCGTCATACAAAGTCACGATATACCCAGCATTGCGAGCCCCGGCTTTGGCATCTGTTGCTGTTAAAAGAGCCACAGCATTATATACACCTTCATCTACTGGAAATACTGCAGCAAAGTCTACTCGTGGCAATGCTACTGTTTTAGGACAATACAGGGCGCACTGTCCACCGCAATCTACCCCAGTCTCTGTGCCATTTTGTTTTTTATCACTACAAGTTGCTGGCTTATTAAAAACAGGATAAAGAATCAAAGTAAGAACAACCAAAACAACAACGCCGAACGCGCCAAAATAAGTTCCCTGTCTACGAGATCGCCATGACATATATGGCTATTGTAGCACAAATAAAAAAACCCTACGATATAAAATCATAGG
>CAZWBZ010000002.1:28748-68692 GCA_964632605.1 uncultured Candidatus Saccharibacteria bacterium | reverse complement strand
GCGGGTGGAATATATATATAGTAGCTACGCCATTAAATACATCCGTATACCAATCCAAATTACCACGATTACGCCAACCAAAAGTATGCGGTTCGAATATATCGATAATTTTTTTATGTTTGTAGTGCAGGTTTACCGCTGTAATGTCGGCTTTGGCTTTGGCATAAGAAGACCCAAAGCTTTCTACTATTGGAATGTTAGAAGCGCTTTCTTTACGGTCTAGACGGCCTTTTACGCCGTGACAAACCTTTATTGCAGCAGCTAGTTCTTCCGCAGTTACTAATTCTTTTTCTAGTAGCATTGCTGAAATACCCACAATATTTTCTATATTGTGTTTACCCAGTAGCATTGTTTCCAGTGTTATTATTTTTTCATTTTGATGCATTAGGTCAAAAGTAGTAGTTTCGCCAAACAAAATATTTTCGGCGTAATAGTCGGCACATGAATCCAGGCCGTAACTAACTTTACGACAATGTGCATTACCAAAAACTTGGTTCATGTGTTTGCCATCTTTGGCATATACAAACACGCCATCATCGGGTAATAGCTTTAGCAGTGTTATAAAAGGCTCCAAATAGCTTTCCAGTGTTGGGTATACGTTGATATGGTCATGCTCGCAAGAAGTTAAGATAACGTTCTTTGGGTTATAGTGCAGGAATTTTGCGCGACTATCCCAGTTGCTGGATGGATATTCGTCGCCTTCTAATACAAATAATTTTTGACTGTTTAGTTTTCCAGAATCGGGCAAGTCTATTGGCACTGCGCCAATAAAGTAAGATGGGTCTTTGCCTGCGTGCTCTAGTACGAAACTAGTAATAGTTGTAATGCTAGATTTACCAAAAGACCCGCAGCAAACAATAGTGTCTTTGTTTGTAGTTAATCCGTTTATTACATCAGGCAGAGATACAACTTTGTCCGGTGTTTCAAAAGCTTTTGCTACTTCGGGATTTGTTTCGGCAACTAGTTTTGCGTGTTTACCAATAACAATATAGTCGACATCATTTGGAATATTTTCGGCATTATGTGGAGACGTAAAAGAAACATTATGCTGTTTTAAATAGCTAAGCATTGGGTCATAGAAACCTTCGTCTGACCCAGTAACAGTATGTCCGTGGTTTTTTAGCATTACTGCCAATGTTCCCATGGCTTTGCCGCACATTCCTATAAAGTGATATTTTGCCATATTATTTTTTATTAAAATCTCGTCCGTATAAAACGTCCATTAAACTTAGTAATAATTCACCATAGAGCATATTATCGTCCGGCTCCCATTTACTGCCTAATAAAATATCTATTGCAGTGACTTGTTCTAATGATTTGTCTGGCAGCATACCCGTGGTTAAATTGTCTGTTGGGATAGATTCTAAATTATAATCCTTCATTAGACCTGTTCCAATAAGTTTTTCTTTATATGTTGGTAGATATTCTGCAGCCACAAAACTACCCAGACATCTAGCACCATTAACAAATTTAAAAACAAGATAAGTTAAAAACAGTCCAGGACATAGACGATCATTTTCAAGAGCTTTTATTATAGATTCGCTAGTAGAATCAAGAGCGTAATTTTTTGTTTGAGTAAAACCATCTGTTGTTAAAAAAATACTTTCTTGTTTTAGTTTATCATCCTGAGAATAAGTTCCATAAAAGAAAGCTTCAGTTGGCACAACGGGTGCAAGCAGGGATCTGGTTTTTGAATCACATAATATTTTGGTTATTATATGATCGGGATTTTTTAAAACCTGAAGTAAATATTTGGTAGTGATTTCGTTGATATCTAAATAAGCTGTTTTTTCTAAATTTAAAATCTTGCGCTCTATGTCTCTGGATGCGTTTAATGCGTAAATATTATAACTATCTTCTATGTTAGGGGTAGGGAAATAAGGCTTTAATTCTTGTGTTAAACCACTGATTACTTCGATTGTACGGTTTTTTATACTACTATGATATACAATTTCGTCTTGCATGCTCGACGGAACCATAGAGATACGTTCTAGGCTATGCTCTCTGTGAAGTTTAGAATTTTCTAAATCTTTTTTTAAATTTTTATATAGAGCAGTGTCTTCTTTTACGATTTGGTCTAAACTATGTTCACTAAATTTTATACAGCCCGGTCTAGACGCGTTGCCAAAAGGTATGCCTGAAAATGCAAATACTAAATACCAAGCATCTTTGGGTAAACCCGCAGACGCTAACCAGTTAATAGTTAGCATTCTCGGAGTGTTTATAATATCTAAATGGTGGGCTGTTTGTATTACACGATTTTTTATAAAACTTTCACAAATTTCGTCTTGTTGTAATTGAGAGTACCCAAAATCAACCAATGAATCTTTTATTGCTTTAATAAGTTCTGGTTCTACAGGGTTAACTGGTTTGTATTCATAAAGCGACGCTGAATAATCTCGAACAGTTTTGTTCCAGTTTTGCTCTATTACATTTGCCAAATGGTCTTTTCTTTCCTCTCGTAGGGCCTTTAAAACCGCTTGGATACCAGCTTCTATCATGGGAATAATATATCATATATGTGATATCTATTCCATTGAATATTTAGCTAGTTTTTGCTAAGCTCTAAGAACAAAAGCTTTTGCTTTTTTTTGCGCGGTTAGCTCAGTTGGTAGAGCGCGTCATTGACGTTGACGATGTCAGGGGTTCGAATCCCTTACCGCGCACAAAATAAAACCCTGATAAGGGGTTTTTATTTTGGCAGGTAGATTTAAACTGCTTTAAATCGTAAGGGGTTCGAAAGGGTTTTCTTTATTGAATGAAATGAAATAGAAAACCACCCGCGGCGGTAGCCGAGAATCCTTTGTGCTCAAAATAAAACCCCCTGAATAGTTATATTCAAGGGGTTGTTTTGTTTCTAAGTAATCATGATTTCAGTATTATGGTTATCTCCCTTTTTGGGGCCGTATTTTATTTCAATACGAAATAGCTTTAAATTACTTTGCTCTACTGCTTCTACGATCTGCTTTTTGTAAAAAACAGGAACTCCGGATAGAGTAATGTTTGTATTAAATACTTCGATATCTAAATCATAATATTTTGCTCCATGATCATGCGCGACATCTGGTCTTACTCTTTTTAGTAAGCAAGGTGCATTGCAAATCGCATTAATAAAATCTTCCAAGTCAAACCAAGTTATAGTTTTTGTTATGTAAGATGTTAGGTTGTTAATACAAGACAAAAGCAAACCCAAACATATAAGAGCAGCTATGCTGGTAATAATAATTTTATCCTCCAAATTTGAATGATAAAGATAAAAAGTTATTAGAGCGAAGAGTGTAGATGAGAAGAGATAGCTCCAAGATCTTTTGCGGTATTTTTTAAAATAGTTTTCCATATATAAATATTTTTTAATTGAATACAAAGTACTATTTGTATGGGTTATTGTCAAACAGGTTAGCTTGGGAAAATTGCCAATTTTTGCTACTATAATCCCATGCAGAATATTCAAGTTGTGATTCTCGCTGCCGGTAAAGGCAAGCGTATGAACGCCGAAGTACCAAAAGTTTTGGTGCCTTTTCATGATATGCCAATGATAGACTATGTTGTAAACGCAGTATCTCATAGCGGTATAGAGACAAAGCCGGTTTTAGTTGTAGGTTATGGTAGTCAGCTCGTAAAAGACTATTTAGGTGATAAATCTAGCTATGCTATGCAAGATGAACAATTGGGCACAGGGCATGCTGTACGCTGCTCACAGGACCAAATAGACCCATCCATAGACCATGTTTTAGTACTATATGGCGACCAACCAGCCATAACAGGAGCAATGATAGCTAATTTAGCTAAAACTCATATTGATAGTGGTAAAAATTTAACAATGGCTACAGTTGACCTGCCAAGCTTTGATTCTTGGTATCAGTCGTTTTTGGCTTTTGGTAGAATTGTTCGTAACGAAAATAATGAAATCGAAAAAATCGTAGAATATAAAGATGCTACAGATGAACAAAAAGAAATAAAAGAAGTAAACCCAGCATATTTTTGTTTCAAAAAAGATTGGCTATTTTCTAAACTTGAACAAGTAAAAAATACAAATGCTCAGGGTGAATATTATTTAACTGATTTAGTGGAACTAGCAGCTAATGATGGAGGTATTGCATCAGTTCATATTTCTCCAGAAGAAGCATTAGGCGTAAACACAATTGAACAACTAAGAGAACTAGAACAAATAATTAAAAAAGCAGAATAGTATTATAAATAAAATCCCCGCATTGTGTGCGGGGTTTTTATTATAGAGTTTGTACGTAAACGTAGATGTCTTCCAGGGCTTTGACTGCGTCACCAGCAGCAATGTTGTTTTGGTGGTACAGGCCGTTTGTAACATCCCCAGCGGCCCAAATACCGGTAATTTGGCTGCGTTGGTTTGTTGGGTCAACTATGATGTTTCCGGACTTGTTTAGTGGAACAAAATCAGCAATAAAGTTTGTGTTTGGGATTTGGCCAACTTCGACAAAGATACCGCCAGTAGGAATAGTATGTTCTTCTCCAGTTTCTTTATCTTTATAAGTTAGTGAGTTTACAAACATCTCGCCATCAACGCGGGTAATGTCTGCATTCATGATTGCACTAATGTTTTCTTTAGCTAAAGCTTTTTCTACTGTAATTTTATCAGCTTTGAATTCGGGGCCGCGGTGGATAATAGTAACGCTTTTGCAGTACGCACTAAGCTGCAAAGCAGATTCTATACCAGCGTTACCGCCGCCAATAACCAATACGTCTTGTCCGGAGAATACTGGACCGTCACAACTAGCGCAATAAGTAATACCTTTGTGTTCGTATTTGTCAGCATTTTCGGCTTCTAGCTTGCGGCGTGATGAACCAGAACATATTAATACTGATTTAGCGTGCAATGTGTTTTTGTCAGTTGTGATACTAAAATTGTCTCCAATTTTTTCAATCTTGCTAACATATTCACCAGTATATGCATCTAAAAATTCACCCACATAAGATAATGCATGGTCACGCAAATCGCTAGCTAGTTTGTGGCCAGCAATTTCTTTTGTACCTATCCAGTTATAAATTGTTTCAGAAACTTGAGACTGTCCGCCCCATTCGCCGGCAATTACAGCGGTAGTTAGTTGTTTTCTTGCAGCATAAACAACAGCTGCAGCGCCTGCTGGGCCGCCGCCAATAACTACTAAATCATAAACTTTACTTTCACTCATGAGAAGGATTATATCACAAGATATGTCCCGTTAGAAACAGACCCCGATCTTTTCAAATCGGGGTCTTAGTTTCGCACGGGATTAACGTTTGTTTCTTCTTAGAAATGCTGGTACAGATGACCAGTCGTCTCCGCCGGCTTCTTCGCCGATAGTATCATCGATAATGATATCAGGAGTCTTTACCGCACTTGGTTCTGACTTCATAGAAGAATTATCATCCATAGATGCCAGTGCCGCAGGAGAATTTTGTGTATCGTAAAGATTAGTTCTTTCTACACTTTCACGCATTATTGGCATTGCCTGAATGTTTTGCATGTTAATGTTTGCAGTGTTGCTAGAACGTTTTGGCAAATCAGTAGGGAAGCCAGTAGCAATTAATGTTACTTTCATTTCATGCTTTTGCAATTTATCGTCTCTAATCATACCAAAGATAACTTTTGCATCTTTGTCTACGTTTTGAGTAATAAGGTTTGCTGCTTCGGATACTTCGTGAATAGAGATATCGTCGCCGCCAGCAATAGCCAACAGTACGCCTTTTGCACCAGAGATAGATAGATCAAGCAGTGGAGAGTTAATTGCTTCCATAGCAGCCTTGCTAGCGCGGCCTTCGCCAGATGCGCGTCCAATACCCATAAGAGCTGACCCGGCATTAGCCATAACAGCGCGAATGTCAGCAAAGTCTACGTTGATCATTCCAGGAGTAGTAATAAGTTCAGAGATACCTTCTACAGCTTGGCGCAAGACTTCGTCACACATCATGAATGCGTCTTTTACAGAAGTATCTTTAGGAGCAACAGAGAGCATACGTTCATTTGGTATAACAATGATAGCGTCTACTTCTTGTTCCAAATCAGCGATACCTTTTTCAGCTAAACGCATTCTTTGTGTTCCTTCGAACATAAATGGTTTTGTAACAACGGCTACAGTAAGTATGCCTTGTTCTTTTGCAGATGCTGCAACTATTGGACTGGCGCCAGTACCAGTACCACCGCCCATACCACAAGCAATGAAAACCATATCAGCACCTTTTACTGCGTCTTGAATTTCAGCTTTTGTTTCTTCTGCAGATTTGCGTCCAACATCTGGGTTCATACCAGCACCAAGTCCGCGAGTTAAATTTTTTCCAAGATGAATTTTTTTCTCCGCTAAAGATTTGTGTAAATCTTGCGTGTCAGTATTCATGACAATGTACTCGACTCCTTTTACTTTGGATTCAAGCATATGATTTAGTGCATTAGCTCCGGAACCTCCTATTCCGATAACCTTAATGCGAGCAAATGTTTCTACTGGAGTATCGATCTTAGCCATAATGTCTCTCTGCAATGAATTAATGTATAACAAGAAAACTATAGCAGAAATAAGATATTCTGCCAAACCATAGTTATACACCGAATTTACGGCATTAAATCGTGTAAAAAGGACTTTATTTTTTTACCAAAACCCATTCCAGAACCAGTGTTTTTAGGTCTTTGGGTTTCGTCAGTGCTCTTATATACAGCAAGACCGTAAGATACCATCCAGGATACATCACGAATACGAGGTTTCATTTGCAAGAGATGTTCGGGTATACCAGTACGACATGGCAAACGCAAAGTATTGCGCGCTAAAGATTCGATTTGTGAAATGTGAGACCCACCACCAGTAATAACAATACCAGCAGGCAATAATGCATCGCGATTTATTTTCTTTAAATGTTTTTCTAAGATTTCAAAAATATCACGAAGACGAGCTTCGATAATTTCTGTTAACTTTCTTTCTGAGTGAGCTCCTTGGGAACGTCCCATTTTAATTTGCTCAGCTTCTTCAATAGGAATTTTTAAACCGAGAGCAATATCTTTTGTAAAATCTGCGCCGCCAATAGGGAAGACTTGCAAAGACAATGGCATACCGCGCTCGTACACAATAGTAGAGACAGTTTCTGCTCCAATATTTGCAAGCATTGCGCCGTTTTGTCTTTGGTTTTCAGATAGTGCAATACCAGCTGCAGCAATAGGAGAAGCAATGATGTTTTCTACCTCTATTCCATTTTCTGTAAAAAGATCGATAAGGTCTGTTAAATGTTGACCAAGGCAAACAACAAAGAAAACTTGCGCTAAAATTTTAGAACCGCGCATACCAATAGGGCGACCTAATACTTCTTTGCCGTCTATTTTGTAAACAATAGGCAAGGTGTATAGAATTTCCCTGTTCGTTAAGTCTATTTTCTTTAAAGCTTCATTAATTGCGCGGTCTATGTCGATTTGGGTGATGATGCCGTCGGCTTTGGAAACTACAGCTTCACCTGTAGAAATAACAGACGTAATACTAATACCACCAATGGAAACATTGGCTTTTTTAACATCAATATTAGATTGTTCTTTTAGACTTTTAACTAAACCAGCTAAAGTTTCTTTAGCACTGGCTATATGAGTAATATAGCCATTTCGCATACCTCTGGATTCACATGCAGCAACAGCAACTATTTCGGGTAATTCCGCAGTATCATTTTTGTTGACGACAATTACTCGAGACATGTGTGTCCCGATGTCTATACCGATACTAAATTCTTGTTTGTTTCTACTGCGGAGCATGTTTATTTTTTAGGTTGCGTTATATCAGAAAACTTTTTTAGTATTGTGCGCTCCCTCTTTTCCATTGTACTACTATGTTCCATTCCTTTCAAATGCAAGCATCCGTGGATAAACAAAAATAAAATATATTCTTCAAATCCCATTTCGAAATCTGGAGCTTGTTTTTTAGCAGTAGGGAGGTGAATAAAAATTTCTCCAAAATCTTTGCCATAAGGAAAAGATAAAATGTTTGGAACATAATCTTTACCACGTCTTTCGATATTTAAACCTTGTGCGGTTTTTTCGTCGGCAAAGACCAAAGATAAATCATATTTTTTACCTAAGACGTAGTCTTTGACAGCACTAAAGGGAAGGCTTGGAACCTTCCCTTTAGATATTTTTGTGATGGAAACAGTGTTTGATTCCATCTGAGTTATTAAGAAGATGGACGTCCTCGTACAAATACGCGAGGCTTAATCTTACCTAGTTTCTTTAGCTTTTCTGTTTCAGCACGACGAGCAATACGTTTTATTGTACTTTTCTTTGTCTGCAGTTTTGACTTTGGACGTTCGTTGTATCTCTTTCCACGTACCTTTGGAATGATAGCTGATTCTTGAACTTTACGTTGAAAACGTCGAAGAAGAGTTGCACTTGATTCTGCGCCGTTCTTTACGACTTCTACTTGGGCTTTTGACATATAGGGCAACTATAGCATAAAGTCTGCATTTTGCAAATGATTTTAGGGGGTTTTATTGTTGGGATAATATATTTATTGACCTTTTTAATTATCTATGTTATTATATGAATAATCAAATTTATATCAAAATATGAAAAAAATAATTAAAATGCTGACTTTCAGCACTACCGTAATGATTATCATTACTTTGAACAGCTGCTCAGATTCTCATCCATACATGACACAAAACCAAGCCAGTCCTATTGGCGGAACTTACTACTCATTTAAAGGCAAAATTATAGGGCAGGATCCGTTATGTTGGGATATTGATTTAAATGGGGATAAGAAAGCAGATATTTTTGCCGTAAAAGAAAGACAAAACAAAATATTAAATGAAGGTGATTCCGTGGAAGGTGATGATTTTCATGGGTATTATTTAATAAGATCAAAAAAGTAAAAATAATTTTTAGCCAAACCGAAAGGGGAGGCTTTTTTTATTTTACTAACTTACGCTAATTTTTAGATATTTATGAAATGGCTGCAGTTTTTGCATTAAAGTATTAGCAGTTTTTAAGTTTAGTGGATTTATAGACCAAGAATCTTTATCAAAGCTAGCGCTAATAGTCGTAATACCCAAGACATTTTGTTTTTTAGTTGTAGTTTTATCTATTGCCATAGATGCAATAATTTTTGTAACTGCGTCTATTATCACAGGGCTTTTGCTGGCGTATGGGTCAAGCGTAATTTCTAGATAACGCGCATATGGGGGATAGTGCAAATCTTTTCTGTCTTTTAATTCATTTTTCTCCCAAGTTTTGTCATCTTGCTCCAAAAAATCTCTCTCTGATTCCTGCATTACACAAATAATAGATTTCTGTGTATTGTTTTTTGTGTATTCTATTATGTCTCTAGCTTTTTCTATCGTGTCATAACTATCTCCGTATAGCAGCGCTGCTAAAGACGGCACAACTAAAATGCTAGATTCTTTAATATTGTATAAAAGATTTAGCTGGCCTACGATAATGCCGCCAGACTCTTGCCAAGATGCTAAATTTTTTAACCCTATGCGATCCTGCATATTATAAAGTCTAGTAAGTTCTTTTTTAGGTAAAGACTTTTCTAAATATTCATAAATTCTCTCTATACCAAAACCCAGTGGGGTTAAATTCCAGCTATCGCAGTTTCTACATTTAGCTATAGAATTCTCACCAATTTTACAATTAGTGCAAACATAAATATATTCTCCGGCTATACCATATTTCTTGGCATAGTTGCGATTATTTTTTACTAAGACCAAAGGCTTTGTGCATTTAACACACGAATGAATTGTTTTGCAGTCACTGCAACTAGTACGGCTAGCATAATTCTTGGCGCTGCCTAATAGCAAAATCTTTTTGTCTATATTTTTTATTAGTATCTCAACTACTTCAATAGACAGTGGGTTTGCCTTTTCTACATTACTATCCATCTCGCGGCTAGTAATAAACAATTTGCCGTTATTTTTAGTATTAGTATTACTGTATTTTATGTCCCATTCGCTATAGGCTAGTCTTTTGTATTCAGAATTAAAGGTTAAAGCAAACTTAAACTGATCTGCCAGCATTATAAACAATGGCAATGGGTCAAAACCCAAAAATTCTCGCCCGTACAGGCTAAGACGCGCTGGGGTTTCTATATAAAGCTCTTTTAGCTTGTCGCTATTATTTAAAAACAAGTTAATAAATTTATGAAATGAAATAATTGCAGGATCTTTTTTTTTAATGTCACTGTTTGTAATAGTAAAAGTATTACCAGATTTAATTTTAAAATCTGCTTTACTAAATAATGCGCGCACTACTTTGTCGGCACTACATAATGAATAGTTTGCGAATTTAAAAATGATTTTTAATAAATCTTTTTTTATTTCTGCAGTTATTTCTACTTTTTCTAAAGTTAATAGTTTGTATGGAAGAGATTTGATGTATTCTTTTTCGTCACTGACACTACTGCAGTCAGTAACTAGAATTAATTCAGTACTTTTTTTAAGAGGCACCACAGCAATAGAGCCCACAGCTATATCCATGCGGGAAATATAAGCCAATTCACCACCTGGAATTGCTCTTTTTAGGGGTATACCTCGCAACAAATACATATATTTAAGAGTATCACAAATCTATAATTTCTGTGCTATACTCCACGAATATATGGGAATCTTTCGGAAAAGACTGGGTATTGATTTAGGTACAGCTAACACGCTGGTGTTTGTTCCTGGCAAGGGAATCGTGCTTTGCGAGCCTTCTGTTGTGGCCGTATCTGAACAAGACAACAAAATAATGGCTGTAGGCACTGCTGCAAAAGAAATGATCGGTAAAACACCGGACAGTATTATTGCGTACCGCCCAATGAGAGACGGTGTTATAGCCGACTACCGCGTTACCGAAGCAATGCTACGTTACTATATATCTAAAGCATTAGGTAGATGGTCTTTTGTACGTCCTGACGTACTAATATCTGTACCTGCAGGAATTACATCTACTGAAAGACGCGCTGTTATCGAAGCAGCTCTAAAAGCTGGCGCTAAAAATGCATACGTTGCAAAAGAACCAATCTTGGCAGCTATTGGCGCAGGTATACCAATTTATGAATCACGTGGACACATGGTGGTAGACATTGGCGGCGGTACTACTGACGTTGCTGTTATTTCTCTTGGAGGAATCGTAGCATCGACATCTGTTAAATGCGCTGGTAATAAACTAGATGCTGCAATTACTGACTTTATAAAAAAATCTTTTAACCTGGCTATTGGAGACCGTACCGCCGAGCAAATAAAAATAAAGGTAGCATCTGCTGTGCCACTAGAAGACGAAGTAACAATGCTTATAAAAGGACGCGACTACGTAACAGGTCTTCCACGCAGCGCCCAAGTGACTACAAATGAAATTTGCCGCGCAATCGACAAAGAATTGCGCATGATGATAAAGGCCATTAAGGATGTACTGCAAGAGACTCCGCCGGAACTAGCAGCCGACATTATCGACCACGGTATTATAATGACAGGAGGTACATCACAACTGCGCGGCCTGCCAGAGCTAGTTTACCGCCGTACTGGTGTAAAAGCGCGTCTTGCTGACGAGCCAATGCTGTCAGTTGCCAAAGGTACTGGTGAAGCGTTAGAGCATTTGGAAATGTATAAGCGGGCCCTACTACTAAAACAAAAGTAATTTATGCAGGCAAACAATCCTTTTGCCATTTTAGAAAAACAAGAAAAACTATCCCATGCTTATTTATGTTATGGGGATTTTAACGATTGCGAAGAATCTTTTTCTGGTTCTTTAAAAGAATCTGGCGTAAGACTGCGCTCTCCTGGGCATTATATTTTCGAAGAAGAGACTTTTGGAGTAGACGATGCGCGTAATTTAATAGCCTGGTATCATAGCGGCAGTACTAGTAACGATGATACTCATACAGTAGCGGTAATTGCAGCCAAAGTTATAAAAAAAGATGCGCAGCAAATGCTACTGAAGATACTAGAAGAAGCAAAGCATCCTTATACTTTCTTTATCTTTGCTAAACCTGGCGTAGAAATAATAGACACAGTACTGTCTCGCGTACAAAAAATAGAAACAGCTCACGCATTATATAAAGAAGCAAAAAATTTCATAAAACTAACAAAAGAAGAGCAATTAAAAAAAGTTGCAGGGGACATAAAAGGAATGGAAAGTAGTGAAGTAAGAACTTATACCGAAGAATTGGTTCGAGGCTTGATTAGCATACTTTCTGAAGATAAAAAAAACGAAAATAAAGATCTTTTAATAAATTTATTACGTATTCAAAATTCTTTGGTTGAATCGCGCATCGCTCCAAAGTTTATTTTGGACTATGTGGTTTCCGTGTTATAGTGTAGACCTATGTCATACAATATAAAAAATGCACAAATAAATTTAAAAGTAGCCGAAGACTGGCTAAATACTGAATATTCCCAAATCCATACTGGAAGAGCAACTCCATTGGTACTAGACGGTACAAATGTAGAAGTATACGGAATAATGCAACCTATTCGTAATGTTGCATCTATATCTATTGAAGACCCAAAGACAATTCGTATTGCTCCTTGGGATAAGTCTGCTGTAAAAGCAATTGAAAAGGCTTTGACTGATTCTAATCTTGGACTAGGTGTTGTAGCGGACAGTGATGGAGTACGTCTTATTTTCCCAGCTCTTACAACAGAGCGTCGCCAGCAAACAGTAAAAATACTAGGCTCTTTAAAAGAAGAAGCTCGTATTCGCGTGCGTAAAGTTCGCGAAAATGAAATGAAAGACCTAGAAGATGCTGCTAAAGAAGGCATGGGCGAAGACGAAAAGAAAAGAATGCAAGCTGAAATCCAAAAAGCAGTAGACTCTGCAAATGCAAACCTAGAAGCCATTTATTCAAAGAAAGAAACAGAAGTTTTAGGCTAATATTATATGCCAACTACAATACTATTTATATTGGTACTACTGCTTGTCGTTGTAATTCACGAAGCAGGACATTTTTTTGCTGCAAAACAAATGGGTATGCGTGTTAGCGAATTTGCTTTTGGCTTTAAACCAAAACTTTTTGGATGGACAAAAGGCGAAACAACTTATTCCATCAACGCAATACCTTTGGGCGGCTATGTATCAATAGACGGTGAAAACGGCGACGAAGTTACCGCTGACCCAAGACTGTTTACTAACAAATCTAAGGCAGCTCAAGCATGGGTATTGTTTGCTGGGCCAATGATGAATATAGTTTTAGCCATAGTATTGCTATCTCTTTCTTATATGATTGGTTACGGAGACGGTAAGACAAATTCGTTAGTAGTATTGTCTGTTAACCCAAATTCTCCAGCATTTAATGCAGGTATAAAAGAAGGAGATAAAATTAGCGCTATTTCTAATACTGAGAACCCAGATGTTTTAGGTTTTAAAACAGGTATAAACGAAGGTAATGGAAATGCTGTAGATATAAAAGTAGAAAGAAGCAAAGAAACTCAAACATTTTCTGTTACTCCGACAAAAGACGGTGAAGATTATAAAATAGGCGTAAGTCTTGGTGAACTAAAAAGCCAAAAATTAGGATTCTTTACAGCTATTGGTCAAGGATTCAAAGACGCTATGACTATGACTCGCGATACTGTAGTCGGCTTTGGTAAAATAATTGCTTCTATTTTTGTAGACAACGGCACAAAGGGTAGTCTTACTGGGCCAATTGGTATAGCAAAAGAAGTTGGAACAGCATCTGGATTTGGGTTTGCATATCTTTTGTCATTTATTGCACTGATATCTGTAAATCTGGGAGTATTAAATATGTTCCCATTCCCAGCGCTGGACGGAGGAAGACTACTATTTTTACTAATAGAAAAGATAAAGGGTTCTCGCATTAAGCCAAGTACTGGTAACGTTATAAATACAATTGGGTTTGGTTTACTAATAGTACTAATGGTTTTTGTAACAGTAAAAGACGTTATAAAGCTATTCTAAATAGTAATTTAAAAAACCGGGAATTTAATCCCGGTTTTTTTTGATTTAAATAGATTTAATCTTCTTTATCATAAAGCTGTCTTGAATTTTTCATTGCATTATTGGTACAAGTAAAATCAATTTCTGTAACAGAGAAGCTTATAAGAGCCCCAAAGGTTACAAAAGTAGAAACAAATGCAGAATCAGGTATTACCCATTTGATCAAAATAATTAATACCAATGGTAAACAAAAAACAAAAACGCAGCCCAAAATTTTTTCTAGCTCTTGTGTATCGTCTTCTCCTATCTGAGATATAGCAGTAGAATAAGTGTCTCTATATACATATATATAAATTCCAAGCATTACAACCATGAACACGATAGACAAGAAAACTAAAATTACACAAATCCAATAAGGATAAAAATCAAACCAGGCAAATATTGTCGTTAGGGACAATATTAAGTTAGCGAAGGCTTTATCATTGGAATAAGGATTAGTTGATTTGTCTCTAACTGTTCTTGGAATAAGAAAACCAAGACAAAGCAGAAGTACCATAGGAAATACATTTTGAAGAGAAGTAAGACTTTCCTGGGACAAATTCATTGTCCAAAAAAGTGAAACAATGTTTGCTATTAAGATTAGCAAGAACGGAAAATTCTTTTTATTTTTCATAACGCTAAAGGGTTTAAATTAAAGCTAATCGTACGCCTGGTGGGGGACGATGTCAATACTTGGGATTTGCTATTTTAAGGAATAGGTGGTAATATAATACTTATAAATATGCGGTTATTACCGTGTTTTATTGACGACGTATAGCGAGCGAAATAAAAAAACGCTTTTTTTTATTTCAGAGCCAAGGAAGTCAAAAAGGCGAGAGCCTTATTTTTTACTTATAGTTAATAAATATAAACAAATGGAGATTAGAAACATTGCGATTATTGCCCACGTTGACCACGGCAAAACAACCCTAACTGACGAACTAATGAAGCAGTGTGGTATGAATAAAGATGGTACAACTATGGATTCCAACGCTCTAGAACAAGAGCGTGGTATTACTATTTATTCTAAAAATACTTCTGTTGACTACAAAGGTACTAAAATAAACATCGTTGATACCCCTGGGCACGCGGACTTTGGGTCTGAAGTAGAACGCGTTCTTCGCGCTATTGACTCTGTGCTACTACTTGTAGACGCGCAAGAAGGTCCGATGCCGCAAACTCGTTTCGTACTAAAAAAATCTCTAGAACTTGGACTAAAGCCAATCGTTGTTATCAATAAAATCGACAAACCAGCTGCAGACCCAAATCGTGTACACGAAGAAATCTTAGAACTATTCCTTGAACTTGGTGCAAACGAAGAACAAATTGATTTCAAAACTATCTATGCTATCGGCCGCCAAGGTATTGCAAAGCGTAATCTTACTGATGAATCGTCAGATCTAACGCCACTACTAGATCTAATCTTAGAAGACGTACCAGAAGCATCAAAAAACCCAGAAGATCCTTTTGTGGCTCAAGTATTTAACTTGGGATACGACAATTTCCTTGGACGTTTGGCTATTGTACGCGCTTATTCTGGGTCTATTAAAACTGGATCTACAATCATTGTTAAAAAGGCTGACGGAGAATCTCGAAATGCAAAAATCACAAAGATGTTTACATTCGAAGGTATCGCACGTAAAGATGCTGACATACTAACAACAGGAGACATTGCTATTGTTGCTGGTATTCCTGATGTGTTTATTGGAGAAACATTGTGTGTTAGTCCAGACACAAACCCAATGACAGCTATTGCTATCGATGAACCAACTATCTCTCTTAATTTCTTGGTTAATGATTCACCATTTGCAGGACGCGAAGGTAAATTTGTAACAGGACGCCAAATCCGCGAACGTCTAGAAAAAGAACTAGAAGTTAACGTAGGACTAAAGATTAATTTCGACGGAACAGACGCCGAAGAACAACAAGAAGGTTATCTTGTTTACGGACGTGGAGAACTACATATTGCTGTGCTTCTTGAAAACATGCGCCGTGAAGGATACGAACTACAAGTATCTCAGCCGCACGTTATCATCAAAGAAGTAGACGGAGAAAAACAAGAACCTTATGAAGAAATCGTAATCGATGTACGTAGTGAATTCTCTGGTACTGTTATCGAAAAATTGTCTATGCGTAAAGGTAGATTAACTAATATGATAGAAAAGGACGGAATTACTCGTATCTTGATGGATATTCCAACTCGTGGACTACTTGGATACCGCGGACAATTTATCGTAGATACAAAAGGAGAAGGACTACTATCTTCACAATTCAGTGGATTTAAAGAATACGCTGGTGAAATCAAAAAGCGTGACGTAGGTTCTATGACATCTATGATGTCTGGAATGGCTGTAGCTTTTGCTTTGTGGAACTTGCAAGACCGAGGAACTCTTTATGTAGAACACGGTACAGAAGTTTACGAAGGTATGGTTATTGGTAACGTTATCAAAGGCGACGAAATGGCAGTAAACCCTGTTAAAGGTAAACAGCTAACAAATATGCGCGCTTCTGGTACAGATGAAGCTGTTACAGTTAAAGCTCCTTATACTCTTTCTATTGAACGTGGTCTTGAAATCATTGCAGAGGATGAATATTTGGAAATCACTCCTAAGAGCGTTCGTTTGCGTAAAAAGTTCCTAACAGAACAAGAAAGATCCAAGCACAAGAGAAAAGCCGATAAATAGTTTTACACTACATTTGTCAAGAGCAAATTTGACTTTTTAGAAGATGTAACATATAATCTTAATATAGATTTAGAACAATTTATTAGTAATAAATTACACAAATGCCTAAAGCGACAGCAAAACAAGTAAAAGGAGCAAAGCTATCTTTCAAGCCTAAACAGCTAACAAAGAAGCTTATTGGACACCTACAGGAGAGATCTAGTGACGTTATAATTAGTCGTTTTGGATTAGGAAATGACCTTGAGCACAAAACTTTAGAAGCAATTGGGGAGAAATATGGTATTACACGTGAACGTGTTCGCCAAATCGAACATGCAGCATTAACTGCAATTCGTAAAAACCCAGCTTTCAAAGAAGAAGCCCATATTTTTAACGAAATAAAAGCTTTAATGAAAGATCTTGGTTCTCTAATTGAAGAAGAAGAATTACTGCTAAATATTGCTCCAGATAAATCTACTCAAAACCACATACATTTTTATCTAGTATTGGGAGATGATTTCAAAAAAACAAAAGAAGACGAAAACTTTAAATCTCGCTGGCACACAGATGACGAATTATCTAAACAAGTTCACGAAGCTCTTCATACACTATACGGGTCTTTGGGTGACGGAGAACTAGTTACAGAAGGAGATTTTATAACTCGTTTTATTGAAGAATGTCGCAAAGCTAATGCCGAAGTATTATCTGACGAAGTAGCAAAAAGATATTTGCGTACTTCAAAGAAAATGGCTAAAAATCCATTAGGTGAATGGGGACGTGCTGGTACAAGTGGAGTAAAGACTCGTGGTATCAAAGACTATGCATACCTAATGATGCGCAAACACGGTTCTCCAATGCATTTCCGTGAAGTTGCAAAAGCAATTTCTGAGACTTTTGGTAAAAAGACTCATACTGCTACATGTCACAACGAACTAATCAAAGACAATAGATTTATTCTTGTTGGTCGCGGTATCTACGCACTAAAAGAATGGGGCTACAAACCAGGTATTGTTCGTGAAGTCATAAAAGACATATTGAAAAAATATGGCCCAATGACAAAAGACGATATCGTAGACCATGTAATGAAAGAACGTTATCTAAAGAAAAATACTATCCTTGTTAACTTGCAAAATGCGAAGCATTTTAAGAAAGACAAGAATGGTCTTTATACTCTAGCGGCTTAATAATAAAACCCTCTTTTATGTAGAGGGTTTTATGCTATAATATTTTATATGTCAGGAGGACACGGAGAATCTAAAACACCAGTAGCTCTTATTTTTATAATAGGACTTTTCTTAATAGGAGCCTTGGTTGGTATCTTTTATCCATCCATTGGTAACAAAAAGACTAGTAGTCAGACCAGAAAGAACAATGGCTATATTCAAGGCCAAACAGTAAACCCTAATGAAAATAGAGAGACTGATGCATACTATATAAAAGCAGACATTGATAAGCCTGTTTGTGGTATCAAGGTATTCTCACCACTCCCAGGTCAAAAAGTAAATTTCCCGCTAGAAGTATCTGGCTATGTTAATGGTTGTGACTGGACTCCTTTTGAAGGTCAGGCTGCTTCTCTTGAAATCAGAGATACAAAAAGACAATTTAACACTACCTGCATACTTTAAAGTAAAAGTTGCTCCAGACCAAAACCCAGCATCGCTTGAAGGGGTGCTAATCTTCCATAATATAAACAAAGCAGGAGAAAAAGTAGAAACATTCCAAGTTCCAATTATTTTTTAAAACATGAATGAAATAACAATTATCAATATTCTAATAGGTGTAGGCAAAGTACTGTTGGTACTACTGCCTATTCCTTTGGCTTATTTTGCATATCATATGTGGCACCACTACGTTAGTGAAGAATTCGTAGCTGGTATAGAATGGCAACTATTGGAAATAATAATTCCTCAGACAATTAACAAGACTCCGCTAGCAATAGAGACAATACTAGCAAATGCTTTTTATCATAAATCTCAAAAAGGTTTATGGGAAGAATACTGGCAAGGTGCTGTACCTTTTTTCTTTTCTTTAGAAATTGTATCACTAGAAGGTAAAATACACTTTTACATTAATACACCATCTCGCGTTGTACCGTTGATCAAGTCTCAAATATACGCGCAATACCCTCAGTCAAAAGTTTTAGAAGTTGAAGACTATGTTTTCTCTGTTCCAAAGGTAGGTAGAAAAACCGGCTGGTCTATGTGGGGTTGCGAATGGACACTGGAAAAACCAGATCCATACCCAATAAAGACATATGTAGAATACGGACTGGACAAGGTTGCTAAAGACCCAAGCGAGCAAGTAGACCCGCTTATATCACTGATTGAATTTATGTCGACTATCGGCCCAGGAGAACATATCTGGACTCAGCTTATAATTCGTTTTGATAAAAAAGTTTATCCAGGTGGTCATAATTTCCTAGAAGAAGCTGATCTTGAGCTTAAAAAGCTAGTTGACCCTTATACTGAAACCAAAAAAGACGAAGAAGGAAATGTTTTGTTTATGCAGGTTCGTCCACCGGACTATTTAAAAGACGAAGTTACAAGTATCTCAGATAAACAGCACAAGTTACTATTTGAATGCGGGCTACGTACAATATATCTAGCAAAAACAGAAGTATTCGACCAGCAAAAGCGTCGTGCTCTTCGTATGATGTACCGTCAATACAATACTGGTAACTTTAACGGAATCAAACGTATCAACGCAACTCAGTATAATTCACCATGGGAAGACCCATTTGATATTGTGCTAAACCAACGTAAAAATAGAATGCTAGATTGGTACAGATTCCGAGTATTCTTTCATCCACCATGGCAACATGCGATGCAATATTCTTTTCCTTTGAATTTGTTTATCGTTACTGATCCTCCACAATCTTTTGTGTTGAATACTGAAGAAATTGCAACATTGTTCCATTTCCCAGCAGGAGTAACAGCAACACCTTCTATCAAGCGTGTAGAGACAATTACAAGCAAGGCACCTACAAACTTGCCGACCTAACATATATGAGATTTTCTTACATTCTTGTCATTGCAGGCGCTATTGGAATAATTTCCATAGCGTCTATCTTTGCTAAGCCTGTAAACATTAGCCCTGAAAAAAGAGTAGAGATACCGTATGGAACTTCTGTACACAAAAGTGGAGAAATTCTAAAAGAAGCTGGCATCATAAAATCAAAAGAAGCTTATATTATTTTATCTAAAATATTACATCCGGATGGAATAGTAGCAGGAAGATATAGTTTTTCTGGAAATATTACAGTATTCTCCGCATTGCACAGAATAGCTGGAGGGGATTTTGGTAGAGACCAAATAAAACTAACAATACCCGAAGGTTTTACAATAGATAAAACGCTTGCCAGAATTTATAATCTTTTTCCAAACATAGATAAAGCTAAAATTAAAAACAATCTTTCGGGGAAAGAAGGTTACATTTTTCCAGAAACTTATTTTTTTGATAAAGATGTAACAGCTGAAGAACTTTTAAGTTATTTAAACCAAAAAAGTGAAAGTAGATTAAATAAAATATTAGATCCTTTAACAACAGAGAGTCCTGAGACAAAAAGAATCCTAACTATTGCATCTCTTATAGAATCAGAAGGTCGCACCAAAGATGAACGCAAAATGATAGCTGGTATAATCGAGAACAGACTAAGAATTGGGATGGCGCTGCAACTAGACGCAACAGTGCAGTATATTACAGGACGAGGATCGTCAGATCTAACACTAAAAGATCTAAAGATAGATTCGCCGTATAATACTTATGTATACCGCGGCCTGCCGCCAACACCAATATCTAGTCCGGGGGAAGAATCTATTTATGCAGCTCTTCATGAGACAAAGAACGACTATTTGTTTTATTTGCACGACAACAGTGGGCAAATCCATTACGCAAAGACTTTTGAAGAACACGTTAGAAATAAAAACAAATACCTAAAATAAAATACATTTATGTTTATTACACCAAAAGATAAAAATTATGAACTAATCGATTCTGGCAATGAAATGAAGCTAGAGCGTTTTGGTGATATAACTTTAGCTCGCCCAGAGCCAGAAGCTATATGGAACAAATCTCGCCCTGAGATATGGGATGATGCTGATTTTTACTACAACAGAGAAAGCAAAGCAAAATGGAATAAAGCAAAAAATGTACCTGATTCTTGGGATATAGAATACGGGGGTGTTAATCTGTGGATCAAGCCAACTGCTTTTAAGCATACTGGATTATTCCCAGAGCAACTAAGCAACTGGAAATACCTAGAAAATATTTCTAAGGGCAAGAAACTAAAAATACTAAACCTGTTTGGTTATACTGGTGCATTTAGTGTATTTGCATTGTCTCTTGGTCACGAAGTAACTCACGTTGATTCATCACAAGGTATTAACGACTGGCTAAAAGAAAACGTAAAGATAAACCGTGTAGATAGTGGTAAATTAAAAATAATTACAGACGACGTTACGGCTTTTATAAAGCGTCTTGTAAAACGCGGAGAGACTTATGATGTAATTATTTTAGACCCGCCAGCATTTGGACACGGAGCTAAATCTAGCGAACTATGGAAGATCGAAGAAGATCTGCCACATTTAATAAATAGTTTAGGGTTAATATTATCGCCAAAGCCAACTGGAATTATATTGTCTGGATATGCAGCAGGTTACAGCCCGGAGACATACAAGAATCTACTACTACCTATTGCGGATGCGTTTGGCGGCACAGTAGAAGCTGACACAATGACAATAGAAGAATCTGGAACAAAACGCATGCTAACTATTGGTATCGCAGCACGCTGGAGCAATGAGTAATAAAAATAAAACAGTTTATATTGGTCTATCAGGAGGCGTGGATTCTGCAGTATCAGCTGCAGTTCTTCGTGACGGCGGATACAATGTTATAGCTGTATTTATTAAGACTTGGGCGCCGGATGGATACCCATGTCCTACAGAAGATGATAAAAGAGAATCTATGCGCGTTGCTGCGCATTTGCGTATACCTTGGATAGAAGTTGACGGCGAAGATGCATATAAAAAGCACGTTGCCACATATATGCTAAATGAATATGCAGCAGGTAGAACACCAAACCCAGATGTATTTTGTAACACTACTGTAAAATTTGGCGTGTTCTATGAAATGGCTATGGCTAAAAATGCGGACTTTATTGCAACAGGACACTATGCACAAATGCTTGAGAAAAATGGGAATATGGAAATGCACGCTGGCGTAGATGTATCTAAAGACCAAACTTATTTCCTGTGGAATGTACCGCATGCAAAGTTAATTAAAACAATGTTTCCAATTGGTAATATTCCTAAAACAAAAGTACGCGAACTCGCAAAGAAATATAAACTGCCAAATGCCGAAAGACCAGATTCACAAGGAGTATGTTTCTTGGGTCCAATAGACATGAAGGCTTTTATAATCGAGCAGTTAAAACCTGAAAAAGGAAACGTCTTAAATACTGAAGGCAAAATAATAGGCGAGCATGACGGCGCAATTATTTATACATTGGGCGAGCGTCATGGGTTTCGGGTTAGTGCACATGAGAAGCCATTGTTTATCGTAGATAAAGATGCAGAGAATAATACTATTACTGTGTCAGAGAATCCCAAAGACGAAAAATTTACAAAAGATTTATATATCAATAGTGAAAATTGGCTGCCAGAGAGACCCGGAGATAATGAAGTAATCGATGCAGTATTTCGCTACCATGGCGAGAGATACCCTGCAGTGCTATCAAAAGATAATAAAATAGTATTCCAAAAAGAACACATAACCGCTGCAGCGGGGCAGTCTGTGGTATTTTACCGCGGTACGCAGTGTCTCGGCGGGGGAATTATAAGCTACAATTAGTCTAAACTTTGTGCTAAAATAACCATACTATGCTTACATCCAAGGAAATACAGGCTCGATTTTTGGCTTTTTTTGAAAAACGTGACCATGCCGTAATACCGTCAGCCAGTTTAGTGCCAGAGAATGACCCATCTGTGCTTTTTAACACTGCCGGAATGCAGCCTTTGGTGCCATATCTTTTGGGTCAAGAACACCCTATGGGCAAGCGTCTTGTAAATATCCAAAAATGCGTACGTACAGGGGATTTGGATGAAGTAGGAGACAATACTCATTTCACATTATTCTTTATGATGGGGAACTGGTCACTGGGCGACTATTTTAAAGAAGAAGCGATTTCTTGGAGTCATGAATTCTTAACTAATAAAAACGAAGGTCTTGGGCTGGATGTAAACAGACTATACGTAACAGTATTCGAAGGTAATGATGACGCGCCATTTGACGAAGAGTCAAAAAATATTTGGCTAAAACTGGGTATAAAAGAAAATAGAATATATTCACTAGGCGCAAAAGATAACTGGTGGAGCCCCGGTGCAAACGGCCCATGTGGTCCTGATACAGAAATGTTTTATGACCTTACAGAATCTGGAATAGGAGATTTATCTAAAGAAGAATTCTTGGCAGCTTGTGATAAACAAGACATCGTTGAAATATGGAACGATGTGTTTATGCAATACGAAAAAACTGATGATAAAGTCACAGGCAAACTAGCTAGTCAAAACGTAGACACAGGGTCAGGACTAGAGCGTATTACTGCTGTGGTTCAAGGTAAAAAGACTGGATACGACACAGATTTGTTTACTGAAATTTTTAACACGATAAAAAAGCATAAGACATTAGATGACCAAAAAGCAGAAAGAATAATTGCCGACCATGTTCGCGCAAGTGTATTTATGATTGCAGACGGGTCATTGCCGTCTAATACTGACCGCGGATATATAGTAAGAAGACTACTAAGACGCGCTACTAGATATGCTAACAATATTGGTGCAGCAAAAATAATAATAGCTGACGTAGCACATACTGTATTAAAAGAATATAGCGATTGGCTAGTTAACTCACCCTTGGATAGTCAAAAGATAAAGCAAATCATAGAAGACGAAGTTCATAAATTCGAACAAACCTTGGAAAAAGGTATGAAGGAATTTTTGCGTGGCGAAGATCCTTTTGTATTGTTTACTAGTTACGGTTTCCCAATAGAGTTAACCGTAGAATTAGCTGCAGAATCTGGACGCACTATAGATATTGATGCTTTTAACGCAAAGATGAAAGAACACCAGGATTTATCTCGCGCTGGGTCAGAGCAAAAATTTAAAGGCGGCCTAGCTAACCATAACGAAAAAACTATTCGCTTGCATACTGCGCACCATTTGCTATTGGCAGCACTGCAAGAAATAGTTAGCCCAGAAATAAAACAACGCGGAAGTAATATCACAGAAGAAAGACTGCGTATGGATTTTAACTTTGACCGTAAAATAACTCCTGAAGAATTAAAGCAGGTTGAAGATAAAGTAAACCAAGAAATTCAAAAATCTTTAAATGTAGTAAAAAGAGAAATGCCATTAGCCGAGGCCACTGCAATTGGCGCTCAAATGGAATTTGGAGCAAAGTATCCAGATGTAGTTTCTATATATTTTATTGAAGATGAAAACAAAATTGCATACAGTAAAGAATTTTGTGGTGGTCCACACGTAGAAAATACAAAAGAATTAGGAATTTTTAAAATACAAAAAGAAGAGTCAGCCGCTGCAGGCATACGAAGAATCAAAGCTGTGCTATTATAGATGTATATGTGGGGAAGAAATACCATCGACAAAAACAAGAGAAACATTTTATATGTATCACTAGATGGTCGTAGTATTGGTATTGCTTTTTATATTGGTCCAGAATGTTACTACAGTGAAAGAAGAATCCACGTAACAGGCGAAACAGATAGACCAATAGAAGAACTATTTAAAGATATTATCTTAGCTTTTAAGAACAAAAATACTACTAAGATAGACGAAATAATAATCCTACTGGAAAGTCCTTGGGTTCGTGAAATTAGTACGACTATCAAAGAAAAAAGGTCTAAATCTTTTGAGATCAAGCCGAATACTGTATCTGAAATAATCAAAAAAGACAGTATTACAAACGTTAAAGACCCTGATTTTGGCCAGGATCTTGGCTATTCCGTAGAATGCATAAAACTAAACGGCTATACGTACACAGACCCAATAGGTAAAGAGACCGAAGAAATTGAAATCTCTATAACTAAATTCCTGGGGGACAAGGATATTATCGAGTTAGTAAATGGGATGATCGTAGAATTTTGGAACAAAACCAAGATAACATACCTCTCTGGTGCTAATTTTATAATGCAAATTGCAAAAGAGAAAAATGTAAAAAATGACATGTATATTTCTCTTGGAGCAACAGATACATGCATTAGAATTTATTCTCAAGGAATAGTAAACAAAAAGATAATAATACCTTTTGGTTTTCAAAATGTTTTAGAAAAACTAGATAATGTTTGGAAAACTGAATCAGCAGAAACAAAACATTGGATAGAGCTTTTTATAGCAAAAAGTTTAAAAGATGATGAACAATCCAGAATAGACAAAGACGTAAGAGAGATAATTTCTAAACTGGTCAATTTAATGCTAAATGCAGAAAAAAATGGTGCGCTACTCTCACTAGACAGACCAATTAAAATATACGGCGGGGACAAAAGTTGGAGCGAATTTTTTATGTTCTTATTAAAAAACAAATACTTTGGAGAAGTTTTTCCTCATATCGAGAATATTCAAGTAACAGAACTATCTAAAGAATTGCCCAATATAAAAGGCGACGCTCTTATCGCACTATACGCCAGCGTAATTTTAAAACAAAATGGCTAAACCAATAATAAGAGACATCCAGGTTAAGAAAAAAGTAGTAGCTAAAGTAGAGCCGCCTACTATAAAACCAGTAGTAAATTCAAACCCTGCGCCATCGCCGAAAAGAAGACCGGTTTTTTCTGCTGCGCCAACAAGAAGACCAGAACCAGAGCCAGCAAAAATAACAAAAGAATCTTTAGAATTAATTCGCGCAGTTAGCCCTGAACCAGTACTAGAAAGATATAGTACACCCAAAAGAAGACAGACTAATTCCAGAGCTAAAAATTTTCTTTTGGTTTCTTTACTAATTCTTACCGTTATTCTAACCATCCTATATTTAATAACTAGAACTAAAATAGTAATAACTCCTAAAATTCAAGACAGGGCAGTTAGTGAAAGTATTACTATAAATTCTTGGATTAAGCCTTTTAAGTCTAGCGTAATGTCTATAGACGAAGAAAGCCCAATTGCAATAGATGAAGAAAATACTAAAAAAGTATTAAGTGAAAAAATAAAAAATAGGTTTAAATACGATACTCCTGCAGGATATTTAATAATTGAAAACTGTAAAACTGATACATACTACGAAAGCCAAAAGCTGACAGATGGTAAACCCGACCAAATCAAAGCAAGCGTTTCTGCTTTGATAGTTGAAAAGTCCGGACTACTAAACTACCTAAAAAGCTCGATGAAGCTAACAAATGAAGAAATCAAGAATATAGACAAACTATCTTGTGATCTTAAAAGCGATATTACTGGATATAGCAATGGCGAAAAAGCCGAAGCTTTGTCTTTCCTTATAAATGGAGAAATAAAAACAGAAAAAGTCATAAACCCAGAAGATATTACTAAAAGTATAATGGGCAAAACAAAAAAGTCTGCTATAGCAAGCATGAATAGTAATGATTCTATATTAAGTTATACATTAAAGCTTAGACCTTTTAATTTCTTTCCAATTATTCCAAAGAACCCTGCTCACGTAAAAATAAAGATAGAGAGTATTCTTTAAGACAGTTTAAAGACTTCTCTTAGTTTATTCTCGGTATCATAATCCAAAGCGCTGGCGATTACGATGCTCATTTCTTCTTTTAGTTCAAAAAACTTTTTAATATCATTACAGATATGCTCAAAAGGGTAGGGCGAAACCCATACAGAATTTTTTAAACAATAAAACCCGGCTTTACGCAGTAAATATCTTACGGCTTCTCTTTCGGATTTTCTTGATTCTGGAAGATCCAGCATTACGATGCGCCAATTACCATCCCAATCTATTGGGGCTAAATTAGTTTTAGAATCTAAAATGTTGCTAATTAGCTTTTGTTTACCTAGCGGAGTAATACGTAGAAACAGGCTTTGTCCTGCGTTAAAAGGCTCGATATGGCCCATTGTGACCAAATTACGAACAGATCTTCCTATTCCATAATAAGGCTTTTCTGGCTCATTTAAAGAGATAGAACGTATTCTGGATTCTATTTGATTTAATAAATCTTCTTCAGAAAAAGCTCTTTTTTCAGAGATGATTTTTAATATAATATTGGAAATTGGCAATTTTCCCTTCATTTCTAAATATTAGTATACTTTTCCACATTTTACAAGGTTTTTGCGGTCGCGGAATACTTGTCAAAAATAAACCGTTGATATATACTAACCTAGTAAAAGTAAATTTTATTAAATATATATGTCAAAAATCATCGGTATCGACCTAGGTACAACAAACAGTGCAGTTTCTATCATTGAAGCTGGGCAACCAAAAATTATAGAAAACATCGAGGGAAATCGTACGACTCCTTCTATTGTGGCTTATAGTAAAACAGGCGAAAGACTTGTTGGACTACTTGCAAAACGCCAAGCCGTAACAAACCCAGAAAACACAATTTACGGTATCAAGCGTTTTATGGGACATAAATTTAGTGATCCTGAAATTCTAAAAAACAAAGACCAACTTTCTTTCAAAACTAACGAAGGTAAAGACGGCGGCGTAGAAGTAAAATTTGGAGATGCATGGCAACGCCCAGAAGAAATCTCTGCAATGATACTGGCTAAAATTAAAGCTGATGTAGAAGCAAAGCTTGGTGAGAAAATTACTGAAGCAGTTATTACTGTTCCAGCTTATTTCAATGATGCGCAACGTAAAGCAACAAAAGATGCAGGAGCTATTGCAGGACTGGACGTAAAACGTATCATTAACGAACCAACAGCAGCAGCGCTAGCATATGGATTTAACAAAAAGAAAAACGAAAAAATAGCAGTTTACGACTTTGGAGGCGGTACATTTGATGTATCTATTCTAGAAGTAGGAGACGATGTTATTGAAGTTAAATCTACAGACGGAGACAGTCACATGGGAGGTGAAGACATCGACCACAAAATAATTCGCTTTATTGCTGATGAATTCAAAAAAGAGAGTGGTATTGATATCACTAAAGACAGTCTTGCATTGCAACGTCTAAAGGAAGCAGCAGAAAAAGTAAAACACGAACTATCTACAACAACAGATTCAGAAATAAATATTCCATTTATTACATCTGACGCATCTGGTCCAAAACACCTATTGCTAAAAATGTCTCGCGCGAAGTTAGAAGATCTAGCGCGCGAATATGTAGACCGTTCTATTGAAATTACAAAACGTGCAATAGAAGCCAGTCCTTTTAAAGCAAACGAAATAGACGAAATTATTCTTGTTGGTGGACAAACACGTATGCCAATGATAGTAGAAGCTGTAAAAGCATTGTTTGGTAAAGAACCAAACCGCACAATCAACCCTGACGAAGTAGTAGCATTAGGTGCTGCAGTACAAGGAGGAGTCCTGCAAGGTGACGTACGTGATGTACTACTGCTAGACGTTATTCCGCTTTCTCTTGGTATTGAAACACTGGGTAATATTGCAACAAAACTAATTGAAAAGAATACAACTATTCCGGCAACAAGATCTCAAGTATTCTCAACTGCTGGAGATAACCAAACTCAAGTAGAAATTCATATTGTTCAAGGTGAACGCCAAATGGCTCAGGATAACAAATCATTGGGACGATTTATCTTGGATGGTATTCCACCAGCACCACGCGGTATGCCACAAATTGAAGTAGCTTTTGACGTAGATGCTAACGGTATTCTAAACGTAAAAGCAAAAGACAAAGCCAGTGGTAAAGAGCAAAGTATCCGTATCGAAGCTAGTTCTGGACTAACTGATGCAGATATAGAAAAGATGAAAAAAGATGCCGAAGTCTACGCCGAAGAAGACAAAAATAAAAAAGAATTAGCTGAAGTAAAAAACACAGCAGAAATGCTACTCTACACTGCGGAGAAATCTTTAAAGGATGCAGAAGGTAAAATTACAGCTGAAACAAAAGAAGCAGTAGAAAAAGCTACAGCAGAATTAAAAGCAGTAAAAGATACTGAAAACAAAGACGAGATTCATTCAAAGACCGAAGCATTAAGTAATTCTCTTTCAAAAATTGGAGAAGAAATGAACAAAGCAAATAGTGAAGCCAAACAAGAAGAGAATACCGAAGCTAAAGATGCATCATATGAAGAAAAACCTGCCGAAGGCGAAAACAAATAATCATTTTACAAAGCCAACACAAAGTCACGTAAAGGAAGTTTCCTTGCGTGATGTTTTGGCGCCTATCAAAGACAAGAAAGATGCTTGTATCATAATATTGGACGAACTAACCGATGTACACAATGTTGGCGCAATCATAAGATCTGCTACTGCATCAGGATGTGACGCTATTGTTGTTAGTAAACACAACCAGGCTCCAATAAACGACACTGTAATGCGTACATCTGCTCATACTGCGGGCATACTGCCTGTGGTTCAAGGCAATATTAACGAAGCTATTCGCGTACTAAAAGACCATGGTTTTTGGGTACACGGACTGTTTATGGATGGAGATGGTAGTCTATGGAAAAATGATTTAACTGGCCGCGTTGCAATAGTTGTAGGTTCAGAAGACGAAGGAATACACGCAGCAACAAAAAAGCTATGTGATTTTAGTTTAGCTATACCAATGACTAATAATGTAGAATCTTTAAATGCATCTGTTGCGGCGGCGCTGGCAATGTACGAAAGAGCACGTCAAATACAATAATATATGGCGAGAGATTATTACGAAATTTTAGGTGTTAGTAAAAGCGCATCAAAAGACGAAATCAAAAAAGCTTTTCACAAGCTAGCTCATAAATACCATCCTGACAAACCAGGTGGAGACGATGCTAAATTCAAGGAAGCGAACGAAGCTTACCAAGCATTGTCTGATGATTCCAAGCGTGCAAACTACGATAGATACGGTAATGCTGATATGGGAGGCAATCCTTATGGCGGAGGCGGCGGATTTGGAGGCTACGATTTCTCTGGAGCACAAGGCTTTAACTTTGATATGGGAGACCTGGGAGATATCTTTGGGGATTTTTTTGGTGGCGGAATGCATGGCGGAGCAGGTAGTCCACGCTCAAAAAAGGGCCGCGACATCATGACCGAAATAGATATAACTCTAACAGAATTAATCTTAGGTGCTAAAAAAAATATACGTATTAAAAAAGCTTGTAAATGCGAAACTTGCTTGGGAACGGGTAATGCCAAAGGTGAAAAAGAAGAAAAATGCGAAACATGTAAAGGGTCCGGCAAGGTTATAAAAGTTCGTAAAACTATACTGGGCGCAATTCAAGAAATGCATTACTGCGACAAATGTGACGGTGAAGGCACAACTATAAAAAAGAAATGCGGAACTTGTAGTGGAAACGGCAATGTAATGCAAGACACAGACTTTACAGTAAACATTCCCGCTGGTAGTAACAACGGAGACACACTAAGATTATCCGGAGGAGGAGAATACGCGCGCAAAGGTACATCTGGAGATTTGTTTATTAAACTAAATCTAGTATTTCCTAAAAAGCTAACCGACAAACAAAAGAAATTACTAGATGAACTGCAGAAAGAAGGGTTATAATGCGAATCCTGTAATGCTCTCCTAAATAACTCTTTTTGAAAAGTCCTCGGGTCAGTTCACCAGACGTTTCCAAAAAGTTTATTTATCCGAGCATGCTATACTTTATCTATTATATATTATGCGCAAAATTCTAAGTTTAGTAATTTTAATAGCTGCTGTTTACGGGGTATATACATACCGCGAGCCTATTAAATTAGCAATAAATGCTAATACTAACAATGCGCTAGATAATGTAAAAATCCCAACAAATGACGAGCTGCAAAATATTGTAGACAAAGTTGTAAACAAAGAAGCTTTGCCTGTTAGCGTTTGCGCTAAACCAATAACTTATAGTTTGGCTAAATTTGATGCCGGGTTTAATATAGACCAACCTTATTTCCTGCGAGCAATTGGCCAAGCTGAAAAAATATGGGAAGATGCAGCAGGTAAGAATTTGTTTCAATACCAGGAAACTGGTGGCAGTCTTGGTGTTAATTTGATTTACGACTATCGTCAAGAAACAACAGACGAGCTAAAGAAGCTGGGTATTAGTGTAAACCAAAGCCGAGCATCATACGAAGAACTAAAAACAAAATACAATTCAGCAAAAGCAAACTATCTTAGTTTGAAAGCTGTTTATGATAAAGATTTGATAGCTTATAATGCGCGAGTAAAAACATTCCAAGCAAATGTTACTTATTGGAATAATAATGGCGGCGCACCTCAAAAAGAATACAACGAACTAACTGCCGAAAAATCAATAATTGATTCAGAATTACTACGGATAAAAAATAATGAATTAGTAATAAACAATTTAGTAAACCAAGTAAACGGACTAGCTAATACACTAAACAAGCAAGCTGCCGTACTAAATCTAAATGTAAAACAATACAACACTGTTGGGTCTAGTCTTGGCGAATCTTATGAAGAAGGTTTGTATTATAGTGATGGAGTAAAACGCGGCATAGATATTTACGAATTCCAAACATATAACCAATTAGTAAGAATCTTGGCTCATGAATTAGGTCACGCTATTGGAATAGACCATTTGGCGAATGCTGAATCTATAATGTACAAAATGAATACCGGAACAAATTTAATCTTAACAGAAGAAGACAAGGCTGCACTGGCTGGAATCTGCGGACTACAAAAAGAAAATTAATAAATATATGAATAACTATTACGATGTAATTGTAGTTGGCGGCGGAGCATCAGGAATGATGGCTGCTGGGTTTGCGGGTAGCCGCGGCAAAAAAGTACTACTACTAGAAAAAAATAAAGACTTGGGGCAAAAGCTAAGTATCTCTGGCGGCGGACGTTGTAATATTACTAACGACGAATCTGACCTGCATAAATTCTTGGCAGTATATTCTAAAAAAAAGGGAACAGAGCAATTCTTGTTTTCGCCTTTTTCGCAGTTTAATAAAGACGATACATTTAAATTCTTTAAAGACCTGGGCTTGCCATTAGTGGTAGAAGCTCGCCAGCGCGCATTCCCAAATACAATGAAATCTACTGACGTTGTAAAAGCAATGGAGCTATTTTTAAAAAAGAACAACGTTACAATTCAAACAGGGTTCCCAGTAAAACACGTTAAAAAAGAAGGCAGTAAAATAGTTAGCGTAACAGCCCAAAACTACGAATATTTTGCAGATAGTTTTATATTTTGTACTGGCGGAGTATCCCACCCAGAGACTGGCTCAACTGGTGACGGGTTTAAATGGCTACGTGACCTGGGGCACAGCGTTAGCGAACCAACGCCGTCTATTGTGCCATTAGCCGTAAAAGAGAGATACATTAAAGATTTGTCGGGGATTAGTCTTTCTTTTATGAAAATTACTTTTTATATTGATGGTGTAAAATCTTTCCAAAAGAAAGGTAAAATTTTGTTTACACATTTTGGACTGTCAGGTCCACTGATACTAAATAGCGCCAGCCAAGTGTCAGATCTTTTGCATACAGGCGAAGTAACCGCAAAGATAGATTTGTATCCTGATACAGATATTGGCGCGCTGGATACAAAGATAATTTCTATATTTGATGAGAATAAAAACAAAATGTTTAAAAATGTTTTGGCTGAATGTGTACCCGAAGGCACCGCTAAATCTTTGATAAATATTATAAACATAAATCCTGACACCAAAGTACACAGTATTAGTAAAGCCGAGCGTCGCCACCTAGTAGACACACTAAAAGCATTACCAATAACCATAACAGGTCTTATGGGTTATGACCGCGCAGTAGTTGCCGACGGCGGGGTAGCGCTAAAAGAAATAGATACTAAGACAATGCGTTCTACTGTAGTAGACAATCTATACATCACAGGTGATCTACTAGATATCAACCGTCCATCTGGCGGATTCTCTTTGCAGCTGTGCTGGACAACTGGCTACGTTGCCGGAATAAACGCATAATAAAAATCCCCTATATAAGGGGATTTTTAGCGATGACAGAGTTGTCTTTGTTATCTATAACAATATAGCCCATGCCGTTTAGTTGTTCGCGAAGTTCGTCACTTTTCGTGTAGTCTTTCTCAAGACGCGCTGTATCACGGTCTCGAGATATTATACGAATTTCTTCGGGCAGTGTTTTGTCTATTCTAGAATATTCTGTAAAACCAAGACCCGAGATTTTATCTATCTCTAGCGCTGTAGCTAATTTAGATTCTGCCGTTATTTTTGTATCATCCAGTAATGCAATAAAGGTAGCCAAAGCTTCGGCAGTATTTAGGTCATTGTTAAGTGACGCTTTTACTTTATCCAAATATTCAGTATTAATTTCGCCAGGGTGCTCATACATTACGCCAATAAATTTCTCATACATGCGTGTTAATGTAGTCTGCGCAGCATAAAGACCATCCCATGTAAGATTAGCTTGGGTGCGGTAATGAGTACCATATAAGAAATATTTATAAGACAGGGGATTTATACCGCGCTCTTTTAAATCATCTATCATTAGGAAATTACCATCTCTCTTTGCCATTTTCTTACCATCTATTAATAGATGCTCACAGTGTAAGAAGAAATTAGAAAAAGTCTTACCACTAGCGCATTCAGACTGTGCTATTTCATTTTCATGATGGGGGAACATATTGTCTACGCCGCCAGTATGAATATCTATAGTCTCGCCAAGAAATTCTTTAGCCATAGCGCTACATTCTATATGCCAGCCAGGACGGCCTTTACCCAAATCAGTCTCCCAAAATACTTCGCCGTCATTTTCATCCCAGGCTTTCCATAGTGCGAAATCTTGAGGGCTTTCAGTATCGTACTCATCGGCTGCCATGCGGCCAGATGCGTTTTCTTTTAGTTTATCTTTGTCTATTGCTACAAGTTTGCCATAAGCCCCGTCACTGTCTACACGGAAATAAATAGAGCCATCTTCTGCCTTGTACGCAAAATCTTTAGCTAATAGCTCTTTTATTATTTCTACCATCATGTCGATAGAATTAGTTGCCCGAGGGTATTTATATGCAGGTAGTAGTAATAGCTCGTTTCTACCATTATAAAATTCCTGTTCGTATTTCTCGGTAAGATTGTTTAGCTTTATTCCTAGTTCAATAGATTTCTTGATCGTCTTATCATCTACGTCTGTAAGATTAATGACTTGGTTTACGGTGTAGTCATTTGACTCCAGCATGCGGCGTAACATATCCGCAAAAATATAAGCACGGTAGTTACCAATATGCGGTGTATTGTATACAGTAGGACCACAAGTATACATAGAAACAGCCCCATCTTTTGCGACAGGGACAAATTCTTCTACTTTTTTAGTTAATGAATTATACAGTTTTACAGTAGCCATTTTCTTTTCTTGAAATGAAGGATAATCAGTATACCAATCAATAGTAATGCTGCAGCAATATAAATAAACTGCTCAAATGTTTCTACCACAGTAACGTGGGTAATCATAGCCAGCATTGTAGCGAACAATGTTAACGGGAATGTAGTAAAAGACATAATAGTAAGAATACGCATAGTCTTGTTGGTTTTAGCAGACAAAAGAGAGTCATTTGTCTCGCGCAGGTCAACTAGCATTTCTCTGTGTCCATCCAAGATACCAGAAATCTTATGGTAGTCGTTACGCATTAGTTCTACATAAGGAATAAATTCTTCACCATATAGTTTAGAACTAGTTTTTTCAAAAGAATGCAGTACTCCTTCGTGGAATCTTAATGCTTGCTTGAAATCAAGCATTTTGCGGTTCAGATGAGAAAGATCAGTAACCATTTTATCTTCATGGCCACTAAAAATTTTTGTTTTTATTTCTTCTAGCATTTGGTAAATGTCGTCCAGTTTACCTGCAGCTTGTTTATAACATTCGGTAATCAAAGCATGGAAAAGATGCCCCGCGTGAGACACCGGCAATGGGCGAGAAAGCATAGCTTCGACTTCTAGATTACGGGCAAAGTCATGAATAGCATTAGAGAATTCATAGTGCACAGTTATTAGGAAATCCTTGCCTAAGATAAAGTCTATCTCCAGGTCCGGCATTCTTTTTTCATTATGGATTCTAGGGAAATGTAGTATCAAGTAAATCATGTCCTTGTAGGCGTCTACTTTGGACAAAATAGTCTCATTTACAAGCTCATTTAACAAACTTTCAGGTACGTTATATTCGCCAATTACATGCAGTAATTCGTCTTCCGTAGGAGACTCTAAATCCACCCATGTAACACCTTGATATTTGTATGTTGAAATCATAATACTATTATACCAAAAAATAATAAGTATCCTAGGGGTTTTTACCAGTTTTCAGGCTTGCAAAAATACCGGGCTTATGCTATAGTCTTCGGGTATGGAATTCGCAGTAATTAAATCTGGTGGCAAGCAATATCGCGTCTCAAAAGGCGACGTTATTCGTATTGAGAAACTTAAAGACGTAACAGAAGTAGGACAAAAAGTAGTTTTTGACCAAGTTCTTCTTGTTGATAACGGCAAAGATACAACTATCGGTATGCCAATGATAGACGGAGCATCAGTTTCTGCTGAAGTTACAAAAATCGGACGTGCTGATAAAGTAATGGTAGTTAAATACCTACAAAAATCTCGCTACCACAAAAAGAATGGTCACCGCCAACCTTTTGTAGAAGTAAAAATTACTGCAATCAAATAATTCTACTTATCCTAATTAAAAGCTGTACATTTAGTACAGCTTTTATGTTATTATATTAAATAACATATGCATAATCCTCACATGCCAGACATACCAATGAATCGAGACGTGACGTATTTTGCACGCACGAATTTTCGCGGCGGTAATGAAATGTTCGGCATCAAAAGAAAAGACAGACGCCAGCACATGTACATCTTAGGTAAGTCTGGTACAGGTAAATCTGTGCTAATGTCTAACCTTGTTATCCAAAACGTCTGGAATGGCGAAGGACTATGTCTTGTCGACCCTCATGGAGAACTAGTAGAAACAGTTCTAAAAATGATACCGGAACACCGCATTCAAGATGTAGTGTATTTTAACCCTGCTGATACAGATTTTTGTATTGGATTTAACCCACTGGAACTAAACGACCCTAAATATAAACATCTTGTAGCGTCAGGTTTAATGGGTATCTTTACTAAGATATGGGCTAACGTATGGTCTTCTCGTATGGAATACATTCTTAGTAATACTATTCTAGCGCTACTAGACACACCTGGTTCAACACTACTAGGAATCACTCGGATGCTAGTCGACAAAGACTATCGCCAAGTTGTAGTAGGCAATTTAAAAGACCCAATCGTTAAAGCTTTTTGGGTTCACGAATTCGAACAATGGAAAGAACAGTTCCGTAACGAAGCTATTTCTCCAATCCAAAATAAAGTTGGGCAATTTCTTTCATCTTCTATAATCCGTAATATTGTAGGACAACAACAAAGTACTATCGATATCTTTAACCTAATGAACGAAGGTAAGATACTATTAGTAAACGTATCCAAGGGACGCATTGGAGAAGACAATTCCGCATTACTGGGCGCGATGATAATTACAAAGCTGCAATTAGCAGCGATGGAACGTGTACGTATTCCAGAAGAAGAACGTCGCGACTTTTATCTATACGTTGACGAGTTCCAAAACTTTGCAACAGATTCTTTTGCAAGTATTCTCTCTGAGGCTCGTAAATACAGACTATGTCTAACTTTGGCTCATCAATACACAGCCCAAATAGAAGGCGGGGACAGTGATCTAAAAGATGCTGTATTTGGTAACGTTGGGTCTATGATCATCTTTAGAATAGGAGCTGATGATGCAAAAACATTGGAAAAAGAATTTGCACCAGAATTTATTCCAGAAGATTTCGTGGGACTACCTAACTACCAAGTGTATTTAAAACTAATGATCGACGGTATTACATCTCGTCCTTTTTCTGCGAATACATTGCCTCCTATTAAAATACAAAGCGCATCTGACAGTACAGAAAAAGCTATTGAATTTTCTCGTAAACAATACTGTCGTCCTCAGGCGTTGGTAGAAGCCAATATTACATCCTGGTCTTCTACATCTGGTGGTACTACATCTGAGAGCAGTAGAACCAACGCCCAGGGTATGAAAATGTACCCAGCGGTATGTATGAACTGTAACAAAGAAATCTCTGTACCTTTTGAGCCTATTGCCGGCAAGCCAATATACTGCAAAGAATGTTTAAACAAAATAAAAGTAGGAGAATTAAAGGCTGCTAAAGGTTTTTACGATAAGAACCAAAATGATGGCCCAAAGCCAGTACAAGCATTAGCTGCTATAGGTATTGAATACGAACAAGAAAAAGGAGAGGGTAATGCAATAAAAAAACCAGCATTTAGTCCTGCGGGTAGACCAACTAGCAACATTCCACATTCTAAATTTACGCCAAAACCTGACCACATAAAAGATGAAATGCTAAAAGACAAACCTAAAAGCAATGATGGGTTTATGGATTTAAAAAACTTACTAAAAAAAATAAACCCTAATAGCGAAATAAAAAAAGAAGCTCCAAAAGTAGAAATAAAACCAGACCCAAGCAAACTAACACTGCACCCAAGATTAGCTAATACAAATAGCGCTACAACTCAAAAACCTTTTGTCGTAGCACCCAAGGCAGCTAGCTCTGAATCTCTTTCTTCTTTGAGAAATCTAATGAAAGAAGTAAATACAAATACTGCTGTTAAAAAAATAGAAGAACCTGTATTAGCGCAGCCAATAGTGCAAAAAGAAATTCCAAAGATAACTGACATAAAGAAAACAGAGCCAGTAGTACAAAAAGAAATTCCGGAAATAAAAGAAGAACATTTTGTACCCAAACCACCCGAAGCTTATAAAAAAAGAATTCCAAACAAAGAAGTACCGGAAGACGTCTTAAGAGAAATTTTTAACGCAGATCCCGCTGGGACAAATAACTAATATGAAAATCCTACTTACTGGCGGCGGCACTGGTGGACATTTTTATCCATTAATTGCTATAGCTGAAAGATTAAAAATACTAGCTCGTGAACGTAAAATTCTTAAAATAGAACTTTACTACATGAGCAGTGATAAGTACGACGAAAAATCATTACGCGATAATGATATAGAATTCGTATATGTTCCAACAGGTAAACTACGTCTTTACCCAAGTATAAAAAACATTACAGACATGTTCAAAGTAGCTGCAGGCGCTATTAGTGCTGTGGTTAAAGTATTTTTTATATATCCAGATGTTGTTGTATCCAAAGGCGGGTACGGGGCTTTCCCAGCGCTTTTTGCAGCCAAGGTTTTAAACATCCCAGTTATAATCCATGAGTCAGACACATATCCAGGACGAGTAAATCTTTGGTCTGGTAAATTTGCGCAAAATATACTGACATCTTTTAATGATGCTGCAAGTTTTTTTGACCCTAAGAAAACAACAGTAGTTGGACTGCCAATAAGAAATGAAATAATGCATTTGCCTAGCTCTAAAGCTGGCGCAGAATACTACAAATTAGACGAGCACATGCCTACTATATTTGTGTATGCTGGGTCTCTTGGTGCTGAAAAAATAAATAATCTTATATTAGAAACACTGCCAGAATTACTAAAGCAGTATCAAATCATTCATCAATGCGGTCCAAACAATTACACCGAAGTAGAAACAAGATCTAAAATAATTTTAGAAAACCATCTATACAAAGGAAGATATTTAATAAAACCATTCCTAGATGCAGTAGAAACAAGACATGCAGCTGCAGCGTCATCTTTAATAATCTCTCGCGCAGGCTCAACATTATTTGAAATAGCTGCTTGGCATATCCCAGCAATAGTTATTCCTATTACAAATTCTCATGGTAACCACCAAAGAAAAAATGCGATAAATTTTGCAGAAACAGGCGCAGCAATAGTAATAGAAGAAGTAAACGCATTGCCGCATATTTTAACTGCCAAGGTAGACGAAATACTATTGCATGCTGACACGTGGCAAAAGATGAGTAGTGCAACAAAAGATATTACAAATCTTGATGCAGCAATGGAAATAGCTCGCACAGCAATGTTAATAGGCGAAGCCCACGAACTAGAATAAAATGTCAGCGCTAAAGGCTAATAAAATCCAAATAGTTAAATACTCTCCGCCGCCGCCAGAGCTGCCAGTATTGGGTGATTCTGATCAAAAAGAGGTTTCTTTTATTGGGCGCACTAACTATGTAGCGGCGCTCGAAGAAAAGAAATATGTCTTTGGTATTAAAAGAAACGACAGGAAAAGACATATCTATATCTTAGGTAAAGCTGGTACAGGTAAATCAAAACTAGAAGAGCTAATGATTCGCCAAGATATTGCATATGGATATGGTGTTTGTGTTATCGATCCACATGGTGAATTAATAGAGAATTTACTAAATTTTATTCCAAAAGAAAGAATAAATGATGTTTGTCTTATTAATCCAGAAGACACACAGTACCCAATATCATTTAATCCTTTAGCCAATGTAGAAAATAGTTTTAAACATCAATTCGTACAAAGCTGGATAGAAATACTAAAAAAAGAATTTGAATCTAATTGGTCTTCTAAAATTGAACATATCTTTAGATTTAGTCTTTTGGCATTACTGGATTTCCCGGAATCATCACTGCAAGGAATGACACTGCTTCTAACAAATGAAGAATACCGAAGAGCAGTTACCGGTTACATAGAAGACCCGATGGTAAAAAACTTTTGGGAAAATGAATTTAATGACTGGTCTCAAAAATCTTATACAGATACGATTCTGCCAATAGTAAATAAATTTGGACAATTTTTGTCTGACCCTGTTTTAAAGAATATTTTTAATAATCCAGAAAACAAAATTGATTTTGTAGAACTAATGGATAATAAAAAAATAATTCTTATAAATCTAGCAAAGTCTGAAATAGGAGAAGAAAATGCATCTATCTTGGGGATGATGTTTGTTGCAAAAATAAAGCAAGCCAGCATGACTCGTGCTAAGAATTCCAAAGATAGAAATATAACTGAGTGTTATTTTTATATAGATGAATTTCATAATATCGTTACGAATACTTTTGAAAATATATTATCTGAAAGTAAAAAATATGGAATAAATTTAACAATGGCTCATCAGTATACCAGTCAGCTACCTTCAAAAACCCAACAAGCACTAATGGGTAATGTTGGAACAATTATTACATTTCGTGTTGGCGGAGAAGATGCATTAAAATTAAAGCCTGAATATGCGCCGATATTTGATGTTAAAGACATGATAAATCTTGGGGTAGGGGAATTTTATATAAAGATGACAATAGACGGAGAAAGCTATGACCCATTCTCTGCAGAAATTCTAAAAGT
>CAZWBZ010000002.1:19603-28648 GCA_964632605.1 uncultured Candidatus Saccharibacteria bacterium | reverse complement strand
CAATATAAAAACCCCTCAAATTAATGAAGGGTTTTTATGAGTACTATTTATTTTCAGGTAAGATTACGTGAACCTGTTTGTGAACACTTGTAGATCCGTCAAAGTTGTTCTTACGTTTGTTGGTAAATTTTACTGTACCATCTTTAAGAGCAAACAATGTGTGATCTTTACCCATACCAATGTTTTGGCCAGGCAAGATTTTTGTACCACGTTGACGAATAATAATGTTTCCAGCAATAACTTTTTCTCCAGCGTACTTTTTAGTACCTAGATACTTTGGTTTTGAATCGTTCAGGTTCTTCGCGCTACCTCCGGCTTTTCGATGTGCCATATAATATAAATTTAAACTTATTATAGAAGTTAAGAACTGTGCGGGACAGGCAACAATTCCTTACTTATATGTTGTATAATAAGGTAACGATATGAATATACCAGAAATATGGCATAAGATCAAGAGCTTTAGCCGTAGCCATCATGGTGAGACGGTTTTGGTTCTATTAATACTAATAGCTTGCAGTATTATCAGCTTTTATCTTGGAAGGTCCAGTATAGCTAATCCAAGTACACTAAATAGCCCAAATAGTAGCCAAATAGAGTCCGGAGACTATAGCTTGTCTGACCCTATAATACCTAAAACAGGCAGCCTGGCCGCAGCTATCCAAAGTAGCTCTCAAAGCCCCAAAATTGACCCAAATAGCCCAAATCAGGTAGAAAACAGGGAAGACGCCATCCAAAATAATACAGGCCAAAATGACGCTAGCACTCCCCGGTACGTAGCCAGCAGGAGAGGGCGAACATACTATTTTACATGGTGCAGTGGCGCCAAAAGTATCCTACCGGAAAACAAGGTCTATTTTAATTCTGCAGAGGACGCCAGGGCAGCAGGGCTAAAGCCAAGTTCGGCATGTCCAGATCTGGATTAAATTAATATATCTAAGTGTCGCACAACATAGATTTTGCGACATCCCTTATACTATAAAAGGCTTATTAAATAAGCCTTTTAGTTTAAACAATAAATGTGTCGTTCCATAGAGCCAGCATGTATAGTGCAAATAGTTTTCTTGAATAGTCTACCTTCCCGCTCTTGTGAATTTTGATTAAATTTTGGATTTCATTTTTTGAAATATATTTTTCTAAAAATAAATTATCCAGTAGCTTTGTCTCAAACAAACTCATGTCTGACTTTAGCCAATCTCTAAGCTCTGTTGGAAAGCCTAGTTTGCGTCTCTTTCTGGCACCTGTTGGTACGATGCCCTTAAAGGCCTGACGAAGCGCATACTTGGTAGTATTGTGCGCAAACTTTAGGTTGTCGGGCAGGTTCTTGGTGTACTCAGCTACACGTATATCTAAGAACGGAACACGTAGTTCAAGTGAATGAGCCATGGTCATTTTATCAGCCTTGGCTAAAATATCGCCACGTAGCCAAGTATGAATATCGATGTACTGCATTTGTGTAGGTTCAGAATAATATTTTGAATGATTATATAAACTATTTATATCAAAACTATCTTTTAATTCTGGACCTTTCCAAACTACAGCTAATTCAGATTTTGTATAAAGACGCGCATTACCAATATAGCGATGTGCCAGTGGTGTAAAGTAACGCTGCAAATAATTCTTACCGTAGAAGTTTAGACCACTAAAGGCTAAGCGTCGCAAAATATGTTCACGTATTATTTTAGGGACAATGTTTAATTTACGTCTATCATAATATTCGTTGTAAATTGTATAGCCTCCAAAAAATTCGTCAGCTCCTTCCCCTGACAAAACAACGGTTACATCTTTGGCTGCAACTTTTGACATTAGATATAGCAGTATCGCAGATGGGTCCGCTACTGGTTCATCAAAATGGAATACGGCTTTAGGTAATGCATCCATGTACTCTTCCCTGCTAACGATATGTTCATGGTGTGTGCTTTTTATTTTATGAGCAGTTTCTTCGGCTTCTTTGAATTCATTTGTATTTTCTGATCCTATTGTAAAAGTATGTATTGGATTTTTTAAATGGTTGGTTAGTAGTGTTGCGTTAATACTACTGTCTACTCCGCCAGACAAAAATGAACCAACTTTAACATCAGCAATAGCGTGATGCGCTACTGAATCTTTCATTAGAATTTGGATATCTTTAATAGCCCCATCTAAATGCATATTAGGGTCGTTATTAAATTTAAAGCTGTAATAGTAGTCTAGTACATAGCTACCAGTCTTAGCATCAACTTGCATATAGTATCCAGGTTGAAGTTTGTAAATATTCTTAAAAAAAGTTTCTTCCAGTGGGTTGTACTGATACTGCAAATAGTGATATATAGCGTCACTGTTTATAGACTTATTATAACGGGCATCTTCTAGAATAGATTTGATTTCACTACCAAAAGAAAGTAGCTTTCTTTTTTCTGCATAAAAATATAAAGGCTTGATACCAAAATGATCACGCGCAATAAACAGTTCTTGTTTTTCTAAATCGTAAATACAAAAAGCAAACATACCTCGCAAAAATTTTGGAGTATCTTTACCCATTTCTTCATATAGTGCAAGAATAGTTTCGGTATCAGAATTTGTATGAAATTCGTAGTGAGGTAGTATTTCTTTGCGAAGTTCTTTGTAGTTATAAATTTCTCCGTTAAAGAAAATACATTTGGTTTTATCTTTATTCCATATTGGTTGGTCGCCGCCGGCAATATCTATAATAGACAAACGGCGCATACCAAGACCGGCATGTTCGTCAGTATATGTACCAGAACCATTTGGACCGCGATGAAATATCGCATCATTCATACGGTTTATTAAATCCGTATTATGCTCTTTACCTGACCCAATTGTTCCTACAATTCCACACATATATAAAAATTATAATCTATTTAATGTTTCTTCTTTACCTAAAATACTTGCTACTGTAAACGGATCTGGAGACTTTGCTTGGCCTGTTAATGCTACGCGCATGGCCCATAGTACGTCACCGCGACCATTCTCGTCGGCATATGGCATCACATTTTCTTTAATACTATCCATATTCCAACTTTCCAATTTAGACAATACATCTTTAACTCCAGCTAAATAAGAATTTATCTTTTCCCATTTGTCGTCTTCTAATTTTGTTTTTGGAGAGACTAATAAACCTTTTTCAAAAACTGGTTTATTAAAGAAGAAATCCATTTCTTTATTCTCACCAAACAAATTATTAACGTCGCTAAATTTTACAATATGGTCTTTTACTAAATGTAAAATAGAATTTAATGTGTCAGTATTTTTTACATAGTATGGCAAGAAACTATTTATAGAATTTATAAATTCAGCGTCAGATAATTTCTTTATATATTCGCGGTTATACCAATATAGTTTTTCTTCATTAAAGACTGCGGGAGATTTTTGGACCTTGGTTAAATCAAATTCTTTTATTAGTTCGTCTTTTGTAAATAGTTCCTGCTCGGTTCCTGGGTTCCAGCCAACCATAGTAACCATGTTTAGTATTGCTGCAGGCAAATAGCCAGCATCTCTATAGTCAGTTACGGCTAGTGCGCCTTTTCTTTTAGATAATTTTTGTTTGTCTATTCCTAATACCAATGGCAAATGTGCATACACAGGAACAGGCGCGCCAATAGCACGCTGAATTAGAATTTGTCTTGGAGTATTGGATACATGGTCTTCGCCGCGTACAACATGAGTTACACCTTCGTCGAAATCGTCCACTACTACTGCCAGGTGGAATAATGGTTCGTCTACATTTTTAGCAATAACAAAATCTCCCAGGTCAGTAGTGTTCATTGTAACGTCGCCTTTTATTTCGTCGTGGAATGTTACGTCTATGTTTGGGTTTTTAAATCTTACGATTTCTTTGATAACGCCTGATCCATCTTTAGCTTCTTCTTTAGAAATGTACGCGTGGCCATCTTCTATCATTTTTAGTAAGACTTCTTTATGTCTGCCTACGTGCTCTGATTGGATATATTTCTCATCGTACTCAAGACCAAGCCAATTTAAAGAATCCAAGATATTTTCTTGGTTTTCCATGGTTGATCTTTCTTTGTCAGTATCTTCTATTCTTAAGATAAATTTACCACCATGTTTGCGGGCATATAAATACGCAAAAATACCTGTACGGTATGCACCGGCATGTAATTTTCCTGTTGGACTGGGCGCGAATCTTGTAACTACTTGAGACATAAAATTAGTATAACATATTAGGTTTAAATGACTTCTTCTGTATTTTCTTCTTGAATAAATCCACCGGCTTGCAAGTCCCATAGCTTTTTATAGGTACTTTCTGGGTTTTGTAATAATTCATCATGGCTACCATCTTCGGCAATTTTACCATTTTCTAGTACTAAAATACGGTCCATTTTTTTAATAGTAGAAAGACGGTGCGCAATAGCAATAACGGTTTTACCTTTCATTAATTCATCCAATGCTTCTTGAATTTTTTGCTCTGTTTCAGAATCTAGGGCACTGGTTGCTTCGTCTAGCACAAGTATTGGTGCATTCTTTAAAATGGCTCGGGCTATGGCAATACGCTGACGCTCGCCGCCAGATAATTTTACCCCACGCTCGCCCACTAATGTATCGTAGCCGCCATTAATTTTAATAATGAATTCATGTGCATGAGCCTTTTTGGCAGCTTTGTAGACTTCTTCATTTGTTGCATTTGGTTTTCCGTAACGAATGTTATCCATTATAGAGCGGTGAAATAGTGATGTATCCTGAGGAACAAAACTTATTAAATCACGCAGACTTCCTTGTGTTATATCTCTAATATCTTTACCGTCTATTTTTATAGAACCAGAAGAAACATCAAACAATCTAAGCAATAATTTAACTATTGTGGTTTTACCACCACCAGATAGACCAATTAAACCAACTTTTTGTTTAACTGGAATATTTAAATTGAAATTATTTAAAACCTGTTTATTATTATTCTCATATTCATAGTTTGCGTTTTCAAAAACAATACCTTTTTTAAACTGCTTTAAATCAATAGCATTTTCTTTATCCAACACATTATCTTTTGAATTAATAGCCTCTACTAATTCATGAGCTTGACCAAAACCCTCTTGAAGGTTTTTGGTAATTCCGGCAATATCCCAAAGTTTTTCTATAACTGTATCTGTAAAATTACGTATTATAAACAAAGCAGCCAGCGTTATTACACCTGTCTCTAAATCCTTAAAAGCGTGGAATAGCACATAAATGTTTAAAATTGTAGCAATTCCTGACTGATAAGCAGATATTCTAATCCAAGAAAACCAATTTTTTCTATTTAAATCCCTAAGTTTTGAGGTAGAAACTTTAATACTTTCTAATTCTGTATCGTAAGAATTAAATAATTGAACAGAACTTTGGTTTGAAATAGAATCAGCGAACTCCCCAGAAAGAACGGATTCAGCTTTGGATGCTTCAATTTGTAGCTTTCTTTTTGATTGTACAGCAAGATAACTAGTTACTGTAAAGAAAATTGAAAATATTATTAAGACTTTAGAATAAAATCCATCAATAACAGATACGGCTAAAATTATACCAATAACTCTTATCAATAACGGAATTACTTTTTCAAACAAAGTCGTTGTAACTGTATAGAATGTTCCAACATATCTGTTTATTTTATTTAACAAGCTACCCGCAAAATTATTTACAAAAAAATTATGATTCTTTTTAATAATTTTATCAAACACATTAATCCGAATATCGTACCCAATTTTTGAATAAAAATCATCACCAATAAATCCGTCTAATCTTCTTACAACCCATCTAATAATTAAAAGATAGACCAACATTGTAAAAATTGGTTTTATTTGATCAAAACTAAAATTAGAACTTAACTCTATTTTTTCAGTTAATTTTAAAAAATACAAAGGGAAATAAACATCAATCAAACTAGAAATAGTTACAAAAAAGAACATAAAGAAAAGACTAACCTTATATTTTTTTAAATAAGGAAAGTATGATTTAAAAACTGTGCTTCTTTTTATACTATCTTCTTTTTTTGAAAAGACCTTAAACATTGTATTTCTATTGAGTGTGGCCGTCTTGGCGGATTTGTTTAAATTCTTTAGAAAGTTTAGATAGCTCTTCTTCTGTAGTGTCTTCTAGATCAATGAAATCATTACGTGCGGCTTTTAATGAACGGATTACTTCGTCCATTTTAAGATGCAAAGCTTTAGAGTCGCGGTTTTGCATGTTTTGAATTAAGAAAACCATTAAGAATGTAACAATGGTTGTCCCAGTGTTTATAACCAGCTGCCATGTATCAGAATAATTAAACATTGGACCAGTAAAGCCCCAAATAATTATGATTAAAACAGCAATTATAAAAGCAGCAGGTGTACCAGTACCTTCGCCTACTTTGTGTGAGATTCTGTGAAAAAATTCATTCATATAAATAGGATTATACCATAAAGCTTTATGATTATTAACATACTGTGAATAAGTATTGCCAAACAACCCAAACTGTAGTATTATTCTATAAACCTATACAACAACCTAAAATCTTTAAAACCCGTTAGTTATGAACTTACATGAAAAAATCACAAAGTTAACAAACGAAGCAGATGCTAATTTGCTTTATCAAGGGCTACTAGAAATCTTCAACAACATTGGAGATACTCAAAAATCAAACAGGGATCGAAATAAACAAGTCCAAAGTGTTTATTGTATCGATGAGTGCTGTCTACCATTACTCAGCTTCCTAGGACTGATTTTAAACAATTTGATTATTGACCAAGTAATATTCAATAATCTCGTTGCAAAAATTGAAATCCTGGAAGATCAAATTTTTGAAACAGAGTTTTCTGACAAAAATCGATGCCTCTGTAAGATCAAGGAAATCAGGGATGCCTTTGATTCCCCTAATCATGAATTTAGGAAACTCCAAAAAGTCGCCTAAACCCCTATCTCAAATATGAAAGCCCTTGATAATCCAAGGGCTTTTTTCTTGCAAAACCCTTGAATATGTTGTATATTTACAAAAATTTTATATAACAACTACATTTAAAAAAGGAGTAAAAATGACAGAAATTACAACACCAAAAACAATGGACATTGTAGCTGCAGCTAAGAAAAAAATCTCAGAGCACTACCAAAAACTAAGAGATCAGTTAGAAAAAAGCATACTGGACTCAACTGAGGAAAATATCGACGATTTTATTTCGTTGTACAAAAACCATCTTTCCAGTTTTGAAATAAGATGCCAGCCAAAACAAAAAGCTTTTTTTCATCAAGATGAAAGACAAAATAGTCTCGACAAAAAGAAAGATGAGTGGAAGACTTGCAAAGAACTCAAGGAAAATATTGTAAAATCTTTAAAAGTAGAGCTTTTAGAATTAGAAAAAATTGCAATAAAGGCCTTGGATGAAGACTACGCAAGAATCTTACAGTCGATATCAGAAAGACCTAAAGAAGAAGAACGATCTAATCAAAAAACAATGAGAATTGTGGCTGATTCTAAGAAAAGAATTTTAGAGCACTCCGAGAAACTAAAAAACCAATTAGAAAGAACCGTTCACAAATCAACAACTGGAGATCTTACAAATTTTATTTCGTTGTACAAAAACCATCTTTCCAATTTTGAAACACGATGTCGACCAAAACAAAAAGCTTTTTTTCATCAACATGAAAGACAACACAGTCTAGATAAAAAGATGGATGGATGGCAAACTTGCAAAGAACTCAAGGAAAATATCGTAAAATCTTTAGAAATCGAGCTTCCGGAATTTGAAAAAATTGCAATTGAAGCTATCAATAGAGACTACGATAGGATTGTAAAATCAATTTCAAAAACACCAAAAGAGGAACCTCAGCAAGGTTCAACAACTAACTAGAATTTTATTTAATTATGAAAGCAGGAATTTATTCCTGCTTTTTTTATTTTTAAGCCTTTAAATATGATACAATCTCAGTATGTTAACCAAATTTATAATATTCTTATTTACGTCTCTTAGTGTTGTAGGATTGGCGTCTATCGCTATATACAAATCATTTACGCACCTAAATACGCTAAGTATTACATCTTCTCGTATCTTAATGTGGCTTCTTATTGTAATGCCTTTGATATTCATCGGTACCACAATACTAGGCATGAAAATGTATAGCCCAATAGTAGGACCAATTTATACAGCAGCGGCAGTATGGCTACCAATACTAATGTACTTTTTTATTTCAGCTGTAGTACTAACTATTTTAAACACATTCTTCCCTGCCTTTGTTTCTAACAGTGTTTATAAAACTTTGGTTTATAGTTTTATGACTATTTCAGTAATGCTTCCAATATATGGAATATTTAATGCACAAAATATTACAGTAACAAACATAAAAGTTCCAAAAGAAAATAGACTTACCGAAAAACTATCTGGTAAAAAAATTATCCTATTATCTGATACTCATATTGGAATAATAAACGGTAAAAAGTTTTTAGAAAAAGTAGTTAAAAAAGTAGAAGACCAAAATCCTGATATGATTTTGTTTGCTGGAGATTTAGTAGACGGTCCAAGATTTAATATGGCAGATGGCCTATCTCCACTGCAAAATCTAAAAGCTATAGACGGAACGTACTACACCCCTGGTAACCACGAAGTTTATTCTGGAGATGAACCTGGACTATACGGTATTACGGACCAATACACTACAGGCCTAAGAAATTCTAAAAAGAACATTTTAGGTGTAGATATAATCGGTCTTACTTATGACGCATACGAAGGCAGCGACGCCCTAATAAATAGACTAAACAAGTCTGGTTTTGACGCAAATACCCCAAGTATCGCTATTCACCACGACCCTAAAAACAACGTTATTTTGCAAAACCAAGGTGTAGACCTAATTGTGTCCGGACATACCCATGGCGGTCAATTTTGGCCCTTTACGACCGTAGTTAAGCGTATATTTAAAGACTATTACCACGGTATAGTAAACGTTGGAAATACGTCTTCCATTACGACATTTGGAGCAGGCACATGGGGGCCACCAGTACGCATAGGAACCAGTGCTGAAATAATCTCAATTACTTTTGAATAAGATAAAACCCCATTTAATGGGGTTTTATTCTTTTGCTATATTTAGGTT
>CAZWBZ010000002.1:0-19503 GCA_964632605.1 uncultured Candidatus Saccharibacteria bacterium | reverse complement strand
TGAATAAGATAAAACCCCATTTAATGGGGTTTTATTCTTTTGCTATATTTAGGTTTATTTTACCAGAATGTTTACCCGCGCTAACAACAATCTCTGACTGACCCAGGGTTTTTATATGAAGTCCTGACTCAAGCATTGATTCTGCAATGTTTACCTTTAGCTGATCTTTTACAGCTGAAACAATATCTTTAGTCGTAATACTTTTAAACAATGCTTCTTTCTCATTTGCTTTGGCTAAAATTTTAATATCTTTGCCGTCTAGAGAATCTATACACAATTTATTTCTCACGTCTTCAGCATCACTACCTGCCTGTTTGTCAGACAACTTCTTTTTTAGTTTTGCTAACGCTTCGGGCGTTGCCATCTCAGCAAGCTTTTGAGGGAAAAGAAAATTACGTGCGTAACCATCATTCATTTCTTTAATATCATCTCTTTTGCCAAGTTTGGGAACGTCTTTTAAAAAAATTACTTTCATATACTTATTTAGTTACCTTTTACTACACTAATTGCTTTTTCTAACTGATTATCTTTAGTAGGATTCTTTTCGTCTATTACACGTTTTACTTCGATATCAGGAGCAATACCATTTTTGTCGATTGTTATACCTGCTGGGGTTAACCATCTTGCGATAGTAACCTTTAGAGCGGTGCCGCCTTTCATAGGTAGTAATTCTTGTACTGATCCTTTACCAAAAGTTTTTACTCCTACAATTTTTGCAATTTTATTGTCATGCAATGCGCCTGCTAGAATCTCTGATGCAGAAGCAGATCCAGCATCTACGAGAACTACGACTTTGGGGGTATTAGTAAATCGATTATATCCATAACTAGTGTGGACTTGTTTACTACCCTCTTTTACCAAATCTTCACTAACAATTGTTTTACCTTTTGGAATAAAATCACTAGCAATGTCTACTGCTGCTTCAAGATATCCGCCAGGGTTACCACGAAGATCCAGTACCATATAGCTAGTTCCAGAATTATTAAATTCTTTTACAGCTTTTTCAAATTCATTAACAACATTTTCTCCAAAGTTATAAATATGTACTACGAAGACTCCGTCAACGATTTCTGTCTTTGTAGTAGGAATAACAATAGTATCTCTCATTATTTCTATATCGCGGACATCTTTTTCTCCATCGCGATATATCGTTATCTTAACAGGAGTTCCCTTTTTACCACGAATTTGACTAACGGCTTCTTCGATAGAAATATCGCTAGCTGATTTACCATTTATTTTTACGATTTTGTCTCCTGACATAAGACCGGCTTTTTCAGACGGTGAACCTTTTAGCGGAGCAATAATTGTTAAAACACTATCTTTTTTACCAAGCTCTGCACCAATACCATCAAAAGATCCTGAGATAGATTCGTTAAATTCCTTGGACTCTTTTGGTGTCATGAAAACTGTATATGGGTCACCAAGAGATGCAGTCATTCCTTGGATTGCTCCATACACGCGATCAGAATCCTTAACTTCTCCGTAATGAATAGACTTGTCTTTCAAAGTATTCCAAACGCTAAAGAACAAATCCAAATCTGTATTATCTTTTGTAACTGATTCAATACCAGAACTAGCAGAAGCAAAAGGAAGACTAATTATTTTTTTATTAGAAGCGTATACCCCAAGAGTAAAAGAACATCCCGCAATTAAAATTACAGAGATGACTAATACTAATTTTTTATATTGGATTTTATTCATTGTTACTTTCAGAATCTAAAGAGTCTAGAGAAATGGCTTTAGAACTAGAGCGCTTGCGAGTTACCATTTCTATTCTTTTTCTAATTTTAGGTTTTGGTTTTTCTTCTTCTACTGCTAGTAAAGACGGCTCTGTGGAAAATTCAGAATTAAAATCTTTTGGTTCTGAATATTTTTCTATATAAATTTCTTCTTCTTTTATTTGAAACTTTGGAGTTTCCGCCTCGAAAGAAGTATGAGAGACAGTTGCTGGAGCTGTGTGCATATATTCAGGAATATCTTTATAAACAGGCATTACTGGTTTTACAGGCTCAAAAACTGGTTCTTTTTTAGTTTCTGGTTCTTTGTCTTTTGTAGCATTTTCTAAATTAACATTTCTTGTTTTACTAGAATGATAGTGTCTGTTACCGATAACAAGCAAAAGAATCCCAGTTAAAGAAAATAGTACTGTTTTTGTACCCCAGGAAAAACCAAGCCAAGGCATTATTAATGCCCAAAGACCTATATAAGAAATTGTTCTACGTGATGCCATATGAGATATATTATAACATATTAAAAGAGCCCTTTCTAGTTTGTTTGCTCTAAATTAAGAGCGTCTTTCGTATACCTATTTTTAGGGTCCCAAAGAAGAAATGAATTTATACCCAAATCTTTTGCAGCATTTATCTGGGCGCGGACCATTTTTGCATCATAAGGAACAGCTAAACTAAAATCTTGAATCCAAGGTCTTATTTCTGTATTAGAAATAATTGCATTTTTACGATTAACCGCATCAGTTAAAGATAATTTTATAGTCTCATAAGGAGAAGATTCTGGAGATTTTATATTTTTATATCCCGGGTAAAAATGTGAAGGATAAACCATTGGCGCTATTGCGTCAGTATTAGACAATAAATCTTCGTAATACTGCCCTATCCCCATATCATCTTTTGTACTAACTATTTGACCAAAAACATCTATAGACATTGGGATGTCTCTGGATTTTAATTCATCATGAATAAACTTAATAAAGTTTGTTATAGCTAACTGTTGATTAGCGTCTTTTGTTACAGGATAAACTTTATCTCTACTGCCATCGGTAGGAAAACGAATGTAGTCAAAATTTATTTCGTCAAAACCAATACTATGGGCTTCCAGTGCCAAGTCTAAAATGTACTGATGGAATTCTTTGTATCCAGGGTCCACCCAAGAAAGACCGTGTTTGTCAGCCCAAACATTGCCCTTACTATTTTGGACAGCAAAAGATGGATTATGCTTTGCATAAATAGGGTCTTCAAATACTGAAATACGCGCAATAGTATAAATATTATGACTATGTAATTCTTCTAAATATTTAGGCAGGTCAGCAGCACGCTTAGAAGCAGCATTTATTCTATCTTGAGAAGCATTATCTCCTGCTGGGATAGATATAACCCCGGTGGAATCCTTAAAGTCTATGACTAGACTATTTAGTTCTGTAGTATTAACCAAATTTGTTAAACGAGAACGAATAGAACTTGTGCCCGCAACCCAAGAAGACATATAGGCACCTTTTACGTTTTCAGGTTTTAATATATGTATCTTTTTTTCTTCTATTTTTTCAAGTTCAAGATTTGGTTCTTCGGCTATTGAAGAACTAACACTTTCAAAAGGAAAAGATGCAAATGAAGAAACATCTTTAGATTTACCATAAGAGACAAAAGCATAAACAACAATACTAGATAGCGCCAGGACCCCAAATATTATTGCGAGTTTTTTTGTCATGAATAAATCTAATTTTTATTTGTTAATACTATTACAGTAAACTCTCCTTTCTTTTCTTTTGGACTACTTTGTATTATAGCAAGATGCTCTCCTGCTGTCATAATTCTAATAGTCTCAAACATTTTTGTTAATTCACGCGCGAGCATTATTTTAGTATCTGGAGAATTTTTAATAAACCACGCCAGCATATTTTCTATGCGATGAGTTGATTCATAAAAAACAGATGGAACATCTGAATTTACAGAATCTTTAAACATAGTCTCGCGGCCTTTTTTATGAGGAGCAAAACCAAGAAATATAAAACTGTTACCTAAGATACCAGAAACAGAAACAGCCGCAGTTAATGCGCTAGCTCCAGGAATTGGAACTATTCTTATTTCGGGATATTCACTGCGAAGAATAGAAATTATCAAAGACCCTGGGTCTGATATTCCTGGTGTGCCTGCGTCAGACACAAGCGCCAAATCTTCCCCCGCTAAGAGTCTATTTATAATATCTTCGTGAGTCTTTTTAGTTGCATGAGCATTGTAAGAAAAAACTTTTGTGTTTATTTCGTACTTGTTAGCTAGTTTCTTAAACTGTCTGGTGTCTTCTGCGTAAATTATATTTACGCTTTTTAGCGTTTCTACTGCGCGATAAGTCATATCCCCTAAATTACCTATTGGGGTTGCAACTATATATAAGATGCCAGTAGAATTTTGCATACTATGCTTTAGCTAAATTAGACTCATGTTTTGCTTTACATTCTTCTTTGCAGTATCCATTATTTTCTTCTACACATTCAGGGCAGCCAAGAAATTGTTGATGGCAAAATGGATAAGAACAGTCAAAATAATTCTCTGTTGGACCTTTGCAGTAATGACATTTACCGATAACTGTATGGTTTTCAGGACTATCAAATGTTACAGTCTTTCTTTGGTCGAAAACATAAAGAGATCCCTTGAAAGCTTTGCCTGGGAATTTTTCCATGTACGTTACCATACCGTTATGAAGCTGCGCTACATCTTTAAAACCTTGAGATAGTAAAAATCCACTAGCTTTTTCACAGCGTACACCACCAGTACAAACAGTAACAACTTTTTTATCTTTAAGATGTTCTATCTCTTTAACGCGCTCTTTTAGGTCGCGAAAATTTTTAAGTCCTGGGAATACAGTGCCTTCGAACTGACCAACTTCTAATTCATAGTCGTTGCGCATATCTACAACATAGAACTCGTCACCGTTTTCGTACATTTTGTCCAGCTCTTCAGCCTTCAAACGTTTACCAGTTATTTTGTTTGGGTCTATATCGCGACCTTCGTCTACTAGATGTAGAGACACTATTTCTGTGCGAACTTTTACAGATAGTCTTGGGAAACAGTCCCCTGTCCCGGCTGACTTTTTCCAGTCGATATCACGGAACTTTTTCTCCTGATTCATCCAAGTAATGTATTTCTCACAGTCTTCGGTCTTGCCTTCTACTGTACCGTTAATACCCTCATTAGCCACAATAATACGCCCTGTTAAGCCCAAAGCCTGACAAGCGATCATTTGGCGCTGCTTTTCTACCTCGGGTTCTTTAATACGAGTGTATTTATAATAAAGTAAAATTGTATATTCACTGTTCATAAGTAACACCATTATACCAGAAAATCCTTATTTTGAAAGACCCCTGACAAAAAACAAAACCCTGGGTTATTCCAGGGTTTTGTTTAATATTATTTACGGTATTTTTTAGCTTTCCATTTATCCGCGATTTTAACGCGAGTAAGAGAACGTTCTAGTTCTACTGCAAAATGTTCAAAGTCTACAATTTCTTTATTTTCAGCAAGTTTACGTAGTTCTTCAGATTTAGATTTTGCTTTTTCTATTTCATCATCAGTAATATTTGAAACATGCTCAGCAAAGTCTGCAAGTATTGCTACTGTTGTAAGACCATTCTCAGTTCTAACTTCTAAGAAACCACCAACAACTGCCAAAGGAATTTCTTCTCCATTTGAGTGAGCTACAATATCTCCAGATTTCATCGTGCCGATAATAGCAATATGGTCTGGTAAAATAGTTATTTCTCCTTCTGTTGTTGGCAGTACTACAAAATCCACCATCTCATCTAAGATAAGTTTCTCTGGTGTAACAATTTTTAATTGTATTTTTTTTGTAGACATATAGTTTATTTAGATAGCACCTTTCATATAGAATTCTCCTTCTGACTTGTCGTCATGTTTACCTTCGAGAATTTCTTTAAATGAACGAATTGTTTCTGCAAGTGGAACATATTGTCCTGGAGCGCCAGTAAATTGTTCCGCTACGAAGAATGGTTGTGAAAGGAATTTTTGGATTTTACGAGCACGAAGAACAAGTTGTTTGTCGTCTTCTGACAATTCTTCCATACCCAAGATTGCAATGATATCTTGCAAATCTTTATACTTTTGAAGAACACGTTGCACTTCACGAGCAGTGTTGTAGTGATCTAGTCCTACGATGTTTGGGTCCAAAATTGTAGATGAAGAGTCCAGTGGGTCAACAGCTGGGTAAATTCCAAGCTCAGAGAGTGATCGGTTTAGTACCACAGTAGAGTCTAGGTGAGCAAATGTTGTTGCTGGCGCTGGGTCAGTAAGGTCATCGGCTGGAACATAAACTGCTTGCACAGATGTAACAGAACCTTTGTTAGTAGATGTAATACGTTCTTGCATCGCTCCCATCTCTCCTGCAAGTGTTGGCTGGTAACCTACAGCTGAAGGAATACGTCCCAATAGTGCAGATACTTCAGACCCAGCTTGAGTAAAGCGGAAAATGTTGTCTACGAAAAATAGAACGTCTTTACCTTCTTCATCGCGGAAATGTTCCGCCATTGTAAGACCAGACAAAGCAACACGTAGACGTGCTCCTGGTGGTTCATTCATTTGACCGAAGACCATGGCTACTTTTGGAAGAACTCCAGAGTCTTTCATTTCGTGATATAGGTCATTTCCTTCACGAGTACGTTCTCCTACACCAGCGAATACAGAATATCCTCCGTGGTTAGATGCAATGTTGTGGATTAGTTCTTGAATAACAACAGTTTTACCAACTCCTGCTCCTCCGAATAGTCCAACTTTACCTCCTTTCAAAACTGGACAGATAAGGTCGATAACTTTGATACCAGTTTCTAAGATTTCTACTTTTGTAGCTTGTTCTGTAAATTCAGGAGCTTTGCGGTGGATAGGCAAAACGCTAGAGCGAGACACATCAGCGCCTTCATCGATTTTGTCTCCTAGTACGTTGAACATACGTCCCAATGTTTCTTTACCTACTGGTACAGAAATAGGAGCGCCTGTGTCTACGACTTCCATACCGCGAGCTAGTCCATCAGTAGAATCCATAGCAATAGCGCGTACTACACCGCCGCCAATGTGTTGTTCTACTTCAAGAACAATAGTCTTACCATCTTGATTTAGAGTAAGAGCATTGTAGATTTCTGGAAGACCACCATCGAATTCGATATCGATAACGGGACCAATTATTTTTTTGATTATACCTGTTTTATTCATAAGTTTTATTTTGCTAATAATTTATTTTCTTTAAATTGAACTACTCATTCCGGCACTAATTTCACTAATTTCTTGTGTGATACTAGCCTGACGAGCTTTGTTAAATGCTAATGTTAAACCATCTATCATTTCTCCTGCAGCATCTGATGCGTTTTTCATGGCAACCATACGAGAAGATTGTTCTGACGCATTTGATTCCAATAGCATTTGGTAGATTTGCATTCGGGATAATTTTTCTGCCAATGTAGTCAACAGTAATTCTTTGTCTCCTTCGAATGTATAAGAAATTTTAGAATTATCTTTAACTTCAGGATTTTTATTTTCTCCTAATGTTTCGATTAAATCTTTAATCTCATTTTTAGAAATAGGTAGTATTTGTTTAGTATTTGCTTTTTGGCTTAGGGCTGAGACAAAGTCTGTATAAGCTACTATTACTTTGTCATATGTCCCCTTGCTGTATTCATCTATAACCATTTTAGATATCGGCATTATATCTGATAGTTTTATATTGTCTGGAAGTTCTGTAAAACTAGCAACTACGTCTTTGCCGATTCGGCGCATTGCATTGTCACCCTTGCGTCCAATAGTAATAATGTCTACAGGTACGTCTTTTAAATCTTCATTAAACAGTCCTAAACTTTTTTTGATAACTCCGGAATTATATGCGCCGCATAGTCCACGGTTCGATGTGATTAAAATAAGTAAAACTTTTTTAACTTCACGCTCTGTAAACAAAGGATTAGTTATCTCCAAAGAACTATTCGCAACAGAAGTTAAAATTTCCCAAGAATAATTAGCATAAAAGCGAGACGCCAAAGTAGAATTAACTGCGCGCTTCATCTTCGAAGCCGCCACGAGTTCCATCGCTTTGGTTATCTTTTTTGTGTTTTTTACACTCTTTATTCGGTTTTTAATTTCTTTTGCTCCTGACATAAATTAATTAACCTTGAAAAGTAGCCTTGAAATCAACAAGAGCTTTCTTGAAAGATTCTTCAGATGCGTCTGTCCACATTTTTGCAGTGCGTACATCTTTAAAGAAATCTTTTGCATTTTGTTCAGTGTATTCAATAAGACCTGCTTCAAAAGATTTGATCTTATCTACTGCAACATCATCCATGTAGCCTTTTACAAGAGCATACATTACAGCAACTTGGTGAGCTGTTTCTACTGGAGCGTATTGAGGTTGTTTCAATACTTCTACTGCACGCTTACCACGTTCAAGCTGACGCTTTGTAGCATCATCAAGATCTGACCCGAATTGAGCAAAAGCTTCAAGCTCACGGAATTGTGCAAGATCAAGTTTTAGAGTACCTGCAACTTTTTTCATTGCTTTGATTTGAGCTGAAGATCCCACGCGTGATACAGAGTTACCTACGTTTACAGCTGGGCGGATACCTTTATAGAAAAGATCTGTTTCAAGGAAAATTTGTCCATCAGTAATAGAAATAACGTTAGTTGGAATGTACGCAGAAATATCTCCACCTTGTGTTTCGATAATTGGAAGCGCTGTGATAGATCCACCGCCATAGTCAGCATTACGACGACATGCACGTTCTAGAAGACGTGAGTGAAGGTAAAAAACGTCTCCAGGATACGCTTCACGGCCTGGTGGACGACGTAGTAGCAAAGAAATTTCACGGTATGCTACAGCATGCTTTGAAAGATCATCATAAATAATCAAAACATCTTCGCCTTTGTCCATAAAGTATTCAGCAATAGCAACACCTGTATATGGAGCAATAAAAGACAAAGCTGAAGGCTCTGAAGCGCCAGCTGAAACGATAACTGTATAGTCCATTGCGCCGCCTTCTTCAAGACGTGCCTGGATTTTACGAAGCTTTGAATCTTTTTGACCAATAGAAACATAAACACATTTCATGTTTTGTCCTTTTTGGTTTAGGATTGCATCAATTGCAATTGCAGTCTTACCTGTTTGGCGGTCACCAATGATAAGCTCACGTTGTCCACGTCCAACTGGGATAATTGCATCAATTGCTTTAATCCCTGTTTGAACAGGTTGGTCAACACCTTGGCGAGTAACAACACCTGGAGCAACTTTTTCTACAGGATTAGTTTTGTCTGTTTTTATTGCACCCTTGCCGTCGATTGGAGCTCCTAGCGCATTTAGAACACGTCCAATTTGAGCATCCCCAACTGGAACTTCTAAGATTTTACCTGTAGCGCGTACTTCGTCCCCTTCTTTGATTTTTGAGAAGTCAGAAAGAATGATAATACCAACAAGATCTTCTTCCAGGTTCAAAGCCACACCGACTTCGCCGCCAGAAAAAGTAACCATCTCAGATGCTTTTATATCAGCAAGACCAGAGACTTTTGCAATACCATCAAAAAGCTCTACAACGTAGCCAACTTTTTCTAGTTTTAGACCTGTTGCAAAATCTTCTATTTGCTTTTTTAAATTTTCTATAACTGTATTATTTTTCATACTAACTCTTTAATAAAAATTCTTGTAATTGATTAACTTGGTTCTTAATGGACATATCGATTATCTCTTTGTCTATCTCTATTTTCATTCCGCCAATGAGATATTCGTCTATAACTTCTTCGATATTTACGCTTTTGACTTTGTAGTGGTCCACCGCCCAATGTTTTATTTCGTGAAGACTACCTGGCTCAAGCTTGTTACTGCTTTTTACTACAATCTCGAGATGCTTATTTTCTTTGTCTTCTATTTCTTTTAGTTTACTAAGAATCTCTTTTGATTTTCCAAGTAATCTATTTTTTAGTAGAAACTTTACTGTATTTTTAAGAACTAAATCTAAATCTGCCCCAGCTTTGTTTAAAGTACTGGAATATATTGCAAAAGCGACATCATTAGTTTTAATTCTTGCCATAAAGATTAAGAAATCTTGCTAATATTTTTAATAATAGCTTCGTCTACTTTTCCATTAGAAGTTTCTTTTAGAATTTTTTCAACACTAGAAATAGTAAGCTGAACGATTTCAGTTTTTACTTCTTGCATCATACGAGCCTTTTCAGATTCCAAAGTCTTTTGACCAGTCTCAATCATACTAGCCACTTGAGCTTTTGCCGCGTCAATTAGTTCTGTCTTTTTAGCTTCAGCTTCGATTTTACCTTTTTGAAACAATTCATTAGCTTCTAGTTTTGCTTTAGCGATGATTTCTTCATATTCTTTTACACTAGATGCTAGTATTTCAGAATTTTTCTTAGCGTCTTCTAGACCTTGCTCGATCTTAGAAGTTCTTTCAGACATCATTTTCTTAAGAGGCTTTAAAAGAAGAAGTTGTAAAATAAAAAGAACCACCACAAAGTTAATTGCCTGTGCGATTATTATTTTCCAATCTATATGAAATGTGTCTATAAATGCATCCATTTGAGTTAGTTTTTAGTGAATAGTTTCTAGTAATTAGTTACTAGTATCTAGGCGTCAGATAAAACTTTCGCCTAGAAACTAAGACCTAATTCCCTATTTGATAGAGAATGCGATAACAAGAGCGTAAATACCGATAGCTTCTGCGAAAGCACAAGCGATAAGCATTGGCACAAAGATCTTGCTAGATGCTTCTGGATTACGTCCAATAGCTTCCATCGCTTTTGATCCAATAAGACCAATAGCTATAGCTGGAGCAATAGCTCCAACTCCAATTGTAATAGCCTTTGCGATTTCTGGAATGTGTTGTGTTGTTTCCATTTTTGTTAATTAATTAATTAATAATATTGACCTCTAATTTTAATGCGCTTCTTGCAAAGCGGCTTCCTCACTCTTTCCATGGTGTTCGTGATTTTCATCATGTTCATCATGGTCTTGAGATGCAATTGTGTAATAAACCAATGTCAGGATGGCAAAAATAAATGCTTGGATTACACCAACGAATACTTCGAGTAGAAGAAATGGCGCTGGTACAATATAAGCCATAATCGCAGCCATAGACAAAAGCAAAACCTCTCCAGCAAATACGTTACCGAAAAGACGGAAAGAAAGTGAAGCAATTTTTGCAAACTCACCGATAAGCTCTAGAGCGCTAACAAAAAACATGATAGGAGCAGTCATTAGTACCATTGGGTCCTTTTTAACCTTGGTAATCATGCCTCCTAACGCACTTAGATTAACATACTTATTGAAAGTTTTCCATAAACCGATAGAAAAAACGCCGAATAAATTTGCACCTAAAACAGACATAATAGCTAACGGCAAAGTACCGTTAATATCTGCAGTACCAGAACGTAGTAATGGTATAAAAACCTTGCCGTGTTCAGTATTTTCAATAAGACCAAAACCACCAAATGGCATAATACCTAGCCAGTTGTTTAGCAGCACAAACATAAATACAGTAAATACAATAGGAAAAGCTTTTTTGGTTATCTTTGGGTCGTTAGTAACTTGGTCACATAAAGATGTAGCCCCTTCTATTACTATTTCGAATAGATTCTGAATACCTTTTGGAATTTGAGTTATTTTTTTGCGTACAGCAATGGCAAGAATAAGAACAACAAATACGGAAATCCATGTAGTAAATAATGCATTTGTTACAGTAAATGAACCAATATGAAAAATTGGCTCTGCATATAAAGTTGCTTCATGAGAAACTTCTCCATGAGCTGAATCTTCAGTCGCATGAACTTCTGTTAATGCTTTGTTTACTATTTCTTGATTATTTGTTTCCGTCATTTTTTTTCTTTGATTCTTCTTCTAGATCTTTGATGTACTGTTTAGAAATTTTTATAATTGCTGATGATGATAAAGCAAAAGACAGGACCATCAAAATTATAAAGAATGCTTGATTTGTGCGAAAACGTTCATCTAAATAATTACCCAGAATAGGTGCAGTAATAGCCGGAACAATTATCCACCCGGATATTTTAACCCAAATGACTATTGCTGGTTTCCACCATGCTGGCTTAGAATTTAAATTGTTTTCCATAAAAAAGTGCACTAGGCACTGGTGCGTGTACTTGGAATCGGACCAAGGACCTCTGTCTTATCAGGATAGCGTTCTACCACTGAACTATACACGCAATCTTCTTTAAATAAAGAATTTCGCGGACTTTTCTCCGCGCGCCCAAATTGTAGCAAAAATATGGGTTTTTGGCAAATAAAAAGGTAGCCTTTATTGGGCTACCTAAATTATAGAGTTAAATGTATTTTAAATGCTTTTGTTCCTTCTATTAAATAATTCACAGCTAATTCCTAATAGAAGCAAGCCACAGAGCACATCACGAGCGACATCCCCAAAACCTTTACTTTCTTCAAATTCTTGATAAGCTATGTAATCCATAAATAAAGAAAACCCTAAAAAAATTAGTGCGAGGAGTATATACCCCACTGTTTTAGTAAAAACTATATTCATACCTATTTTATTTATAATAATTCTTACACTAATCTACCCATTATGCAAATAAAAAAATACCCGTTTTTACGGGTATTTATAAAAGTAATTTTTTTAGAATTATTATGTTTAGGGTTAGGGTTAGATATATTAAACCTAAGAACAAAAGAAAGTGAATGAAAATGTGAATTTTCAAAACCAACTCTGGTTCCTAAACCAATAAGTTCGTCGAATATTCTGCGGTGGCGTAAACCTATCTCAAATTCACCAAAATTTTCATGTTCTCTCATACGAAACAATCCTTCCGAAAAGACTGATAAATTATGAGTTAAATGAAATGGTTGTAGTTGAAAAAAAGCAGAATATTCAAAAGCTCTTCCTAAAGAAACAGTAGAGTCTTCAAATTGATGTGTCTGAAGATGTTGAGAAAGAGAAAGATGTGATACTCCTGTACGGAAGATATGAAACAATTTATGAACTGATTCTATATCTGACCAATAAACAGTAGCTGCTGGACCAGAATAAGTAACATTTGGTCTTTTACCTATTTGATCCAAGCCCATAGTATAACCAAGGTGTAAAGGAAATTCCTTTACAGTTAAATCTACAGTTGCTTCGAAAAAATGTACAGGTGTTTTGTGTGATCTTTCTTGTTCTGCTTGCATAAAGAACCTACCTTCGAGAATCCATGGTGCATAAAAATGCAATTGATTAACAAAAAGTAAACTTTTATCCGAAGCAAAAGCAAACTCTAACTTCTCGAGACCGTTTATACAGACCTGACCGCCACGCTCTTTTCCAAAAACAAAAGAATGTGCGTGATGAACAGTATCATTTTCTGTATCAACATTAGAAGAACTTGAATCCTTAATTTGAGCGCTATGGCTAAATAAAGAATCATTAACAAGAGAAGGCTGAGCGGAAACAATAGTTCCCACTAGAATCAATAGTAGTGTTGTTATATATTTCATATTAAATTGTTATTTTATATTTTGAATTGAGTATATTATAGCACAAAAAGCACCATAAATCAAGTGCCTTTGTCAAGAACTATTTAGATGGTGTTTTTAGTCTTCGTCGTTAGAATCCCCTATTACACCGCTTTGAAAAGCATCTATAATTGCGTCTATTTCCCCCATCATTAGTTTAGGTAAATTGTGCCAAGACATTTTTATACGGTGGTCAGTAAGACGGTCCTGTGGGAAGTTATACGTACGAATCTTTTCACTACGGTCGGCTGTACCAATTTGGCTAGCTCTATCCCCTGCATATTTAGCAGCTTCTTCTTCGTCTTTTAACATTTGAAGCTTAGCTACAAGCATGCTCATTGCAGTTTCGCGGTTACCTAGCTGGGTACGTTCCATTGTACAGCGTACAGCCAGTCCTGTAGGCTTGTGGATCAATCTAACGGCAGTTTCTACTTTGTTTACGTTTTGTCCGCCAGCACCACCTGCGCGAGATGTTTCCATTTCTATATCTGCTGGGTTAATAACGATTTTTGTTTTTTTGTAAATTGGAAGAACAGCAACAGATGCAGTAGATGTATGGATGCGTCCATTTTTTTCTGTTAAAGGAATTCTTTGTACGCGGTGCACACCTGTTTCGTAGCGCATTAGTTTGTATACGTCTTGTCCTCGTAATTGAAAAGTATCATCGTCTAATACTTTTACTGCCCACTTTTTCTTTGTAGCATAACGCTGATACATCTCACCTAGTTCATGAGCAAAAAGACTGGCTTCGTCACCACCTGCCCCAGCACGAAGTTCCACAACAATTTCATTAGGAAATTCTTGCTCTGCGGCTTCGGCTTTTTCTATTTCAGCAACTTGGTCTTCTATGCCTTTTATTTGAATCTCGATTACAGATAATTCTTCGGTAGCCATTTCTGCCATATCTGGATGTTCTAATATCATTTTTTCAACATCAGCTTTTTCAGACAAAAGCTTCTCGTACTGACGTGCAAGAAATTCTGTTTTATAGTCCTCTTTTAGTTTTTCGATATCTAACATATGTATATTATAGCAAATTAAAAAGCATGCGGGCCTAAATAGCCGACATGCTTTTTAATTAATTAGTTAAGCTTTCTTTAAAGAAGCGCGCTTCTTGAATTTGTCTACACGTCCTGCAGTGTCAAGAACTTTTTCTTGTCCTGTATAAAATGGATGTGAAGCAGAAGAAATTTCAACAAAATATGCTGGGTATTCTTGTTTGTCTCCTTCGTATTTTACAGTTTCAGTAGTTTTAACTGTAGAGAAAGTTAAAAACTGCGCCCCTGTTCCAGAGTCGATAAATACAACCTTACGGTAGTCTTTCGGATGAATATCTTTTTTCATACTTATTACAATAGCATATTTTCTATATTTTGCAACCTATTAGTTCCCTTGAACCAGGTCGATATTTGCCTGAATCTTGGTGGCTAAAGCTGTAACAGAATTACCATAGAAAGAGTTGGCTGGAGCTTTGGAATCGCAAGCTCGCCCAGAATAGTATCTACACGCTGCATTACGCTCTGCTGTGTATGTTTGAGCGCTAGCCCCAAGATCTTTTAGGAAAATAGCGGTAGCGTAAAAGGCATCTCTTGGATTCCAAGGGTTTGCTGCGCTGACTCCTAATGCTGCGGCTACGCGACTTTCGATACCAGCCCAAGTAGAAGGAATAAATTGAGAAGGCCCCATAGCGCCGCCATATCCGCCACCAGCCAAAGGACAAGATACCAAAGTTTTAGAATAGTCGCGGCCAAGACGACCTACAATGTCTAGGAACGGCTTAATGTCTCGAGATGGCTTCATAACATTACTGTAAGCTTTGCCATTCTTACTAACGCCAGCACCGGTTGTAGTGTTTGTTAAATAACAAGAACCCACGTTAGCTCCAAGATTTGTTTCTTGTGTAAGAATTGCCATTATAAAAGCAGGGCGAACACCAGTAGCTTTACTTGCAGCTGTAGAATAAGCCAAAGCTTGTTCAAAGTTAATTTGAACGTTTGAATCACGCAAAGAGAAAAGAGCTGCCAGTATTTGAGCTTTTTGTTTTTCTTTTTCAGCTTTTACTTTTTCGTATTCAGATTCTTTACCTTTAGATATTTTTAGTAGTGACTGCTTTTCTTTTTCGTTAGCTTCTACGGCTTTTTTAGCTGCTTCAATTCTAGCTTTGGCGTCTTCTTGTTCGTCCTGTTTTTTTATAAGTTCAACTTTTTCACCTTCTACAGCTACTTTGTTAATACGCACAATACCCAAAGATTCATTTATAGAATCCTGGATACTCTGAAAATCATCTAAATCTCTATAAAAGTCAGACAATGTTTGGCCAGACATAACAACGTGCACAAAAGATGTTTCATCTTGCAATTCATAAGCCTTTTTCAAAAGCTGTGCCATTGATTCGTGTTCTCTTTCTATCTTTTCAGTAAGAGAATATATAGTTTTGTTTCTATCATTAATCTCGCCGCCTAATTTTTCAATCAAAACATTTTTAGATCTAATGTCTAACTTGTTTTGGTTAATTTTAGAAGTCAAAATAGCAATATCATTTTTAAGAGATGAAGATTGGCCTTTTTGGTTATTAAGCTGGCTAGTAACCTGGGCCAGTTCTTTTTCAAGATCTGCCAATTGCTGTTCTAGCTTTGCGCGGTTTGCTTGCTCTTCGGCAACAGTAGTTTGAGCTAATGCAAAATTATCTACACTTATAAAAACTGCACCTGCAATTAGAAATAAAGCGATGAAAAAAGTTTTTAAATTAAAAAATCGTACCATACATATAGTATAGCACGATCTTTTATTAAGCTTGGGTTGACAACTAAGCTTCTTCTTCGTCTTTTTTACCTTTTTTAGCAACTTCGATAGAAGATAAATCAAGCGGTGCTGATTCTACTTCTTCGTGAGCAGCAGTAACAGCGGCTACTACTTCTTCTGCACCAGTAACTAATGTTACACCTTTTGGCAGTGTAATGTCAGAAACAAATACGTTGTCTTCTAGTGTTACAAGTTTTGCGATATCAGCAACTAAATGTTGAGGCATATCTGCAGGCAATGCAGCTACTTCGATTTCGTGTAAAACTTTTACAAGAACTGCTCCACCTTTTACAGCTTCTGATACTCCTGTAAATTCTACTGGAACGTGAGCTGTGATTTCTTTTTTCATGTCTACAACTAGAAAGTCTACGTGTTTTGCGAACCCGCGAATTGCATCAAGCTGCATATCGTGGATTAGAGCTGGCATAGATTTGCCATCTACCATTAGACTAATAGCTGTTGTTTCCCCTGCTTCTTTGTAAACCTTTTTGAAGTCTTTAGCTGGAATTGAGATTGGGGTATTCTCTACGCCAGCGCCATAAACCACTGCTGGAATCATTCCGTTTTTACGGACTTCGTCTAGCTTGTCGGCTTTACTTCGCTTTTGTGCGTTTAATGTAATCATGTTGTAAATCCTAACATAATCAAGGCTTTTTGGCAATACTTAGGCCAACATACTATAAAAATAACCCCGCGATGGGGTTATTTTTAATCTTATTGTTCTATAAATCTCAAGTTTTGAACTCCTATAGCATGTCCATATGTAGCACTTGGCGCCTGGTCTGCTTTGAAATGAATCTTTACAGTAGTAGGTTTCTTCCAGTTAGCAGTATTATCAAACAATGCAACTTTAGCTGTAGAGAATTCTGCATACTTGAATGAAACGCCTGTTGCGTCAGCTGCTATTTCAAAAGTCTGAGGAGATGTTCCGTAGTAAGCAAATCCTGCTTGAGTCATAAAATTAAACAATTTAGCACTGTTACCTTTTATCCAAGTATCATATCCGTTACTAGACCAAACTTTTTCGTTTGTAATACGGCTAATTACTTTACCTTGATCATCTAATACATCAAAATAAGCAAATGCTGTATCGTCTGAACTTGATGGCCAGTTGTCACTAAAGTTTATTTTTCCATTTATAACCCATGATGCAACGTTTGCACTAACAGATCCAATACCTTTTGTTACATAAGCCGTTTCGCTGTTTGCTTTACGAAGCTGGATATACAAATCTCTATCTTCTGCTTTATAAGTCATAGATCCTAGCTTTGCATCCCAGAAATTAGTATACCCAGTATTTTCATTAGTTGCAGGAGATCTTACCCATCCAGCTGTGTTATTAGCCAGGGCACCTCTTTGTGGTAGTCCAGCCATTAAGTCTACTCCTACAGTAGGCTTTGCGGCATAACCAGTTACAGTTGTAGTTTGCTCTGCAATACTACTAATATTAGAAACTTTCCAGCGGTGTAGTCCACTGTGTACTGATTCATCATTGTGATAAATGTAATAGTCGTTACCAACTTTTACAACGTTACCAGAGAATGCATTACCAGCAGCTTCACGTGGAGCTTGGCTTCCATAAAGAGATTCTGCTTCTGGAGTAGTTAGCCCAAACGATGAAACAAGTAGTCCGTTATCGTAAACTTGTTGCCATTTATTTGTTTGACTATTTTTCCAGAATTCTCCGATATAGTTCCAGAAAATACTTTTATCTACAGCTGTAATTATACCTGCAAGATATTCAGAATTATTCCCGATATCAAAATCTCCGTTAGTTGGGTATGGTCCAGCATATTCACGATAAGTAGACATTGCTGTTTTCCAATCATATTTATTACCGCCCACAGATACAGCTCCCAAATGGTAATTTGTGTTCCATTTTTGTTCGTTAAAAGCAATCAATTTATTAGAAGATGTCTTAACAGCGCTACCAGCTGAGTAATACAATGGATCAGTTAATGTAATAGCTGGTCCAGTAGCAATTGTAGTTTCACTACCCCAAATTGGATTATTTGACCCGTTAAATCCAGTCAAAGTTTTACTTGTCCAAACAGGAACTCTATTTAAATCATAAGTATTAGACAATTTTAATAGTGAACCATCTTGCTGAATACGTGGAGATTCCCAGTTAGCAAAACGAATTCCAGTAAATCTTAGAATGCCAGTAGGAGTAAGTTCTACTACCTCGTGTTCAGAACCATTTACAATGTAATTAAGTGTTCCATAAGTACGCCCATTACTTAATGTCATTATATTTTTGAAAACACTTGCATTATTGTAATCATACAAAGCAGTATTTATTCCATATGACCAGTTTTTAGCAAGAGTCCATGAACCATTGGTTCCAGCCAAAGGTTTAGAATAATCTATCGCAAATTCCAAGAATCCAGAAAAGGCTCTTGTTGGATTATTCTTGTCAGCATTTGCTGCATAATTCATAGGAAGAGAACCTCTGCGTTCTGTAACTGCTGTGCGAGTTGAATTGTAATGCAGCATACGCGCGTTACCAATATCTCCTACCCAGAAAGTTCCGTCAGGTTGATATTCTACAAATCCAGAACTATGCCCGTCATTTATATCAACAAACATAAATTTGTCATCAGCTACAGTAGCGCTAGTACTATATCCGCCAGCTTGTCCCAATGTCCAAGAAGATGTTCCAGTACTATTAGAGAATCCTTTTATTTGTTGAGATGTACCCCCGTCAACAACAGCAATTGTTGTCCCATCAGGAGAAATAGACATGTCCAGTGGTGCAGAAAGTCCTGAAATACTTAGCGTTGCAGCAGACAATGTACCGTCTCCATTTACTGTGTATTTAGACAAAGTATTTGTTCCTGAAGAAACCCATAGATTATCAGAATTATCTATAACCATACGTTTTGGATTAGTCATAGTAATTGTACGGATAGTTGCGCCAGTGGTTTTATTAAATACATGGATTTCATTTTTACCTCCGTGCGCCACGAACAAATAACTACCTGTTTTTTGTACAGCAATTCCTGTTGGGTTTGCTGTTTTGTCATTTGCAATAACGTCTAATGCTTTTGTATAAGTTCGTCCATATGTCATTGTTGCGTTACTACCATTAGTAAACTGCACTTCGGTATCATTACTAACTCTTGTAGCAAATGTCAAAGACATACCGCCAGAACTCCAGCCGTCAGATCCAGCCCAATAAATATAATTTCCGTCGCTTGCAATATGACTAACGTCTAAGTCCAAAGATCTTCCTCCTGAACCTAATACGTAACTTCTAGCTTGGATATTTGAAAGACTAAATTTAGAAGTAGAAGGATCTCCTTCTGAGAAGCCAGTTGTATAGTAGCCATTAGTAGAAACAATTGTCATGTCTTCTGGCACACGGTGACCGCGAATTACAGCTTCACCTGTTAAAGCAGTTGACGTATTCCCCACAACCCCTTCCCAAGTATAAGTCACATTGTTAGACAAGAC
>CAZWBZ010000001.1:67031-70466 GCA_964632605.1 uncultured Candidatus Saccharibacteria bacterium | reverse complement strand
AGCCACACACAGAATTCGAATGTGAAGTGTACATCCTTAAGAAGGAAGAAGGTGGTCGTCACACTCCATTCTTCAAGGGTTACAAGCCACAATTCTATGTACGTACAACAGACGTAACAGGTGAATGTGCTCTTCCAGCAGGAGTAGAAATGGTAATGCCAGGTGATACAGTTAAACTAACTGTTAAACTTGTAACTCCAGTTGCTCTTGAAGAATCAACACGTTTCGCTGTTCGTGAAGGTGGACGTACTGTCGGTGCGGGTGTTGTAACAAAAATCTTAAAATAAGTAGTTATTAGGTCTTCGGGCCTATGACTGATAAAGAAGTTATGACAGCAAAAACAACTAAAGAAACAAAGAAAGCTGAGGCAACTTCAGGTCAAAACCGTCTTCGTGTGCGCATTCGTGCATACGAACACCGAGTATTAGATCAGTCTGTAAAGCAAATTATTGATACCGCTGAGCGTTTCGACGCTACTGTTATCGGTCCAATTCCTTTGCCTACAGAAATCAAGAAGTACACTGTAAACCGCGCATCGTTCGTGTATAAAAATGCACGTGAACAATTCGAAATGCGTATTCACAAGCGTGTTATTGATATTCTTGGAGCTAATCAAAAGACAATTGAAGCATTAACAAATCTTTCTTTGCCATCGGGTGTCGATATCGATGTTAAAATGATGTAATTAGGAAACGCGTATGAAATTTATTCTCGGAAAAAAACGCGAGATGGTACAGTTCTATCAAGAAGATGGAACAGTTCATCCAGCGACAATCGTTGACGCGGGTCCAATTACTGTCACCCAAATCAAGACACAAGAAAAAGATGGTTACACTGCAGTTCAAGTAGGTTTTGGAAACAAAACTGCAAAGAACGTTAGTAAACCTGTTCTAGGGCATTTGAAAAACTTAGGACCATTCGAAAATCTCGTTGAATTTGACGCACCTATCGAGGGCGTTAATGTAGGCGATACAATGGATGCATCTGTATTTACTGCTGGCGACACTGTTGTCGTCTCAGGTATTTCAAAAGGTAAAGGTTTCCAAGGTGTTGTAAAACGCCATGGTTTCCACGGAGGACCACGTACTCATGGACAAAAGCACTCTGAAAGAGAGCCAGGTTCTATCGGAGGTGGACTACGTAACCGTGTACCGAAAGGTATGCGTATGGCAGGAAGAATGGGGTCTGACCGCATAACTACAAAGAATTTAACTATTCTTGCAGTAGATGCAGTTAACAACGTTATTCTTGTTAAAGGTGCTCTTCCAGGTCGTCGGGGTACATTAGTAGAAGTTGTAAGTAAATAAGAATCGTTATGGAAACAAAAGTATTTGCAACAGACGGTAGTGTATCTCGCACCTTAAAACTTCCAGCTGCAATTTTTGACGCAAAATGGAATTCTGACTTGGTTCACCAAGTTGTTCTATCTATGCAATCAAATGCACGTGCTGGTACTGCTCACACAAAAAACCGTGCAGAAGTATCTGGCTCTGGTATAAAGCCATGGAAACAAAAGGGAACAGGACGTGCTCGTCATGGATCTCGCCGTAGTCCAATTTGGGTAGGCGGAGGTATTGCTCACGGACCACGTAGTGATAAAGATTATAGTAAAACTATTACCAAGTCTATGAGACGCGGCGCTTTAGTTTCTCTACTATCTCAAAAATTGCGTGACGGAGAAGTAATCTTCGTTGAACCAATCAAGCTTGGTACTCCAAAAACTAAAGACGCTTTAGAAATTCTAAAGAAAGTTGGTGGTGCAATAGGAGCTCCAAGACTTGCTAACGGTAGAAAAGCTTACGGACTAGTAGCATTGCCTAAAAATGAAAAAACTGTAGCAAAGTCATTTGCTAACCTACCTAGTGTAGAGGTCGACATGGTGCAGAATATTAGTGTGCTAGATGTTATCAACAAGAAGTTTCTTGTTTTGGTGGATCCAGAAGCAGTACTAACATTCCTTGAAGCCAAAAAGACTAAGAAATCATAATTAGGTATATGGCAACAAAGAAAACTACAAAAGAAAAAGGAGAAGTTAAAAAACTTAACCTTTCAGTATCAGCAAATATGCTTATCAAAAAGCCTCATGTAACTGAAAAAGCTGCAAGAGCTAATGAAAAGAGTAATGCTTATACATTTATTGTTCATAAAAATGCAAATAAAACTGAAATCGCAAAGGCAATCGCATCATTATATGATGTAGTGCCAGTTAAGGTTACAGTAGTAAATGTTAAACCAGAAGTAGTTACAAAGCGTGGAGCTCGTGGGGTTGAAAAAGCCTACAAGAAAGCGGTAGTAACACTACGTAAAGGTGATAGCATTTCGTTTGCTTAATTAATTCAGTATGAAGACATACAGACCAACTACGCCATCACGTCGTAACACAGTAACTATAGATTACAGAAATGTTCTCTCTGGTGACAAAAAAAATAAAAGCCTGACTCATGGTTTCAAGCGTTCAATGGGACGCAACAACCAAGGCCGTATTACTACTCAGCACAAAGGCGGTGGTAATAAAAGACTTTTCCGTGATATCGATTTCCGTCTTGAAAAGATGGATATCCCAGCAAAGATAACAACTATTGAATACGATCCAAACCGCTCTGCTTTTATTGGCGTTGCAGTTTACAAGGATGGTGAGAAGAGATATGTTATTGTGCCAAAATCAGCAAAAGTTGGAGATGAATTTACAATCAGTAAAACAGCACCAATTATAAATGGTAACCGTACAGTATTAGCAAGAATCCCAGTTGGTACATTTGTATACAATGTGGAAGTTAAAGCTAATGGTGGTGCAAAATTAGTCCGTTCAGCAGGTGCATACGCACAAGTTGTGGCTAACGATGCAGGTTATACATCTGTAAAGATGCCATCTGGTGAAATTCGTAAAGTTTCAGAAGAATCTTTCGCAACAATTGGCGAAGTTTCTAACGGAGAACACCATCTTGTAAAATTTGGTAAAGCAGGACGCTCACGTTGGCGCGGTATTCGCCCTACAGTTCGCGGATCTGTTATGAACCCAGTTGACCACCCATACGGAGGAGGAGAAGGGAAACAAGGACGTGGAACACGTCGCCCAAAGACTCGCCATGGAAAAGTTACTGGTGGACGCAAAACGAGAACACCAAAGAAATACTCAAACCATCTTATCGTTACTCGCCGCAAGGTTGGGAAGAAAAGAGGTTAGAATATCCTTTAGCAAAAAACACCCTACTCTATCAGGGTGTTTTTTGTTTGCCTAATTGTCTGGATAGTTGACTCTTTGGCAAAGTTCTGCTAGTATGACAGCAGTTCAAAGGAAATATTTTGCTTCCCTAAGCAAGGCCCCAGAACGTAAAAGGAGAAACAAGCCAACAACGGCCGTTTTTCTGTATTTATAAGGAAAAGAATTCTAATGACAAGATCACTAAAAAAAGGTCCATTTGTTGACGAGCGTCT
>CAZWBZ010000001.1:7496-66931 GCA_964632605.1 uncultured Candidatus Saccharibacteria bacterium | reverse complement strand
AAAGAATTCTAATGACAAGATCACTAAAAAAAGGTCCATTTGTTGACGAGCGTCTTCTTTCGAAGATAGCTGGTAAAAAACCTCTAGAAACAGGGGTTATTAAGACGTGGTCTCGCGCATGTGTGATTTCTCCAGAAATGATTGGTTTCGTTTTTGGCGTGCACAATGGGCGTCATCACATAGAAGTACTTGTGACGGAAGACATGGTCGGTCACCGTCTTGGTGAATTTTCACTTACACGCAAGTTCGTAACTCACGGAGGTAAGATGCAAAAAGAAATCGAAGCTAAGAAGAAACAAGCTGAGATCGATGCTGCAAAATCTGCTAAAGCTGCCCCATCAGCTGCTCCTAAAAAGAAATAGTATATGAAAGCAAAACTCTCTAACTATCGTCAAAGTCCTCGTAAAGTCCGTCTAGTTACTGACCTTATGAAAGGCAAAAAAGTATCAGATGCATTAGTTGCTTTGACATTCGTGCCAAAGAAGGCATCTTTACCTGTAGAAAAGTTGATTCGTAGTGCTCTTGCTAATGCTAAAGGCCTTGATGCTGCTGGTTTAGTAATCAGTAATATCGAAGTTAACGAAGGAACAGTACTAAAGCGTATTATGCCTCGCGCGCGTGGCAGTGCATCACGTATCAACAAGCGTAATTCACACGTTACTGTTACTCTTAAAGAGGTCGAAGAAAAAGCTCCTAAAAAGGCTGCAAAGGTTGCATTAGCTAAAGCAGTTAAGAAATAATTTATGTCAAAAACAGTTCATCCATATGCACATCGTCTTGTTGTGCTCCGCGACTGGAAAAGTCGTTGGTTTGCTGATAAAAAGCAATATAAAGACCTTCTAAAAGGTGACGCACTTCTTCGTGAATACCTTGCAAAGAAACTACGTGGTTCATACATTGGTGGTGTAGATATAGAACGTGGCCAAAAAGGCATGCGTGTTGTTATCAAAACATCTCGTCCAGGTATGATCATCGGCCGCGCTGGTGAAGGAGCTGCAAAGCTTCGTACAAATATTCTAACTTTCATGAAGAAAAAGAATATTACACCAAAAGAAGACATAAGAATTGATATACAAGAAATTACAAGTCCTGATGCAGATGCAGCTATTGTAGCTTACAGTATTGCAGAAGCCATCGAACGTCGTATGCCTTTCCGTCGTATAATGAAATCTACAATGGAAAAAGTTATGGCTGTTCGTGGAGTAAAAGGAGTACGTATTTTCTTAGGTGGACGTCTTGGAGGTGCAGAAATTGCACGTACTGAGCAAATGAAAAAGGGAAGCATTCCACTACAAACTTTCCGTGCTGATGTTGACTATGCACGTGAAAAAGCTCACATGACTTATGGAGATATCGGTATAAAGGTCTGGATTTACAAGGGCGAAGTTTTCGAAAAGAAAGCGGATGCAGTAAGAAAAGATAAATAATATGTTAGCTCCAAAAAAAGTAAAACACCGAAAATGGCAGACAGGTCGTAAAGACCTAACTGGCAAAGTAGATTCTCGCGGTACAACATTAGCTTTCGGATCATTCGGAATCAAAGCTACTACTAATGCTCGCGTTACATCTAACCAAATCGAAGCTGCACGTAAAGCTTGCCAAAGAGAATTGACCAAAGCTGGACGTGTATGGATTCGTATTTTCCCTGATAGACCAATCACACAAAAGGCAGCAAACGTAGGTATGGGTAAAGGTAAAGGAGATCTAGACCATTACGCATTCGAAGTTTTGCCAGGACGTATAATATTCGAGGTCGACGGAGTACCAGAAGCTAAAGCTCGCGAAGCTCTTCGCAAAGCGGGAACAAAGCTTCCAGTAAAAACTCGTATCGTTAGTCGTGAACTTGCATAATATGAAAAATAAGAAAGACCTAAAAACATTAGACGCTGCTGATTTGAAAAAAACAGTAACAGATAATGAAAAAGAGATCCGCACTATTAAATTCAGTGTGCAGGGCGTGACCAATAAGAATACTAAAGCTATTCGCGACGCAAAGAAAAACATTGCACGCGCGAAAACAGCTCTAAGAGCACAGCTCGGATAATAAACTTATGGAAAATACAAAGAAACAAATGAAAGGTACAGTAACTTCAAACAAGATGCAAAACACAGTTGTGGTAGCTATCTCAACTTACAAAAAGCATCCAAAGTACCACAAGTTCCAAAAAGTAGTTCGCAAGTTCAAAGCACATGATGCTACTGGCCAACTACAAATTGGAGACAATGTGACTATTGAAGAAACTCGTCCTATCTCTAAAGATACACACTTTATAGTGGTAAAGTAATAATATATGATACAAGTAGAAACAGTCGTAAAAATCACAGACAACGCCGGCGGTAAAGTTGGTAAAGTCTTCAAGGTACTTGGTTCATCCAAGCGTCGTTACGCTCGTATCGGAGATAAAGTTATTATCTCTGTAAAAGTTGCAGAACCTCGTAAAGCTATCAAGAAGAAAGACGTATGTGAAGCAGTAGTTGTACGCCAAGTACAAGCATTCCGTCGTAAAGATGGTTCATACATCCGTTTCGACGATAACGCAGTTGTTATCCTAGAAAAAGGAAAGCAAGAACCAAAAGCAGGTCGTGTGTTCGGTCCAATTCCTCGTGAATTAGCTGAACTCGGTTACCAGAAAATAATCTCACTTGCACCTGAAGTGCTATAAAATTTTATGCATGTAAAAAAAGGAGACACAGTAATAGTTATTACTGGTAAAGATAAAGGTAAAAAGGGGAAGATCCTTATTGCTAGTCCAAAGACTGGTACTGTTATGGTAGAAGGTGTTCGTATGCACAAAAAGCATTTGAAACCTCGTACACGTGGCGGCAAAGGCGAAATCATTACTCGTGAAGGATACATCCAAGCATCAAACGTGCAATTGATAGATCCAAAAACAGGTAAAGGTACACGCACAGCTAGTAAAATGGTTGGTGATAAAAAAGTTCGCATCGCTAAGAAAAGCGGACAAGAGATCTAAATAGTTTAATAGTAGGTGCCCGCCATAAAGGACTGGTGCGCCGAAGTAATATACAAATATGAATTCTGTAAAAGATAAAGTAAAAAGTTCATATGACGTAATGAAGTCTGATTTTGGATATAAAAATCCATTACAAGGCGTACGTCTTACAAAGGTATCAATTTCTATTGGTACTGGAACAAAAATGAGAAAAGACCCAAAGCACAATGCTTTTGTCTTGGATCGTATTGCAAAGATTACTGGTCAAAAAGGTTCACTTCGCGGTGCGAAGAAATCTGTGGCTAGTTTCAAAATCCGCCAAGGTGACCCAGTAGGAGTACTGGTAACACTACGTGGAGATAACATGGTGGCTTTCCTTGATAAATTGTTTAACATTGCACTGCCTCGTACCAAGGACTTCCGTGGTATCGAACGCCGCATTGTAGACAACATGGGTAATGCAACATTGTCTATCAAAGAACACACAATCTTCCCAGAAACTAACGATGAAGAATTAAAAGACGTTTTCGGTTTTGCAATTACCATTGGTACAACTGCAAAAACAAAAGCTGAAGCGATCAAGTTTTTCGAAATCATTGGTCTTCCATTCAAAAAAGCTTAATACTTTTTTATAAAACCCCTCCAGATGGAGGGGTTTTATTTTGTGCTTGACGAAATCCGGGGAAGTGGTAGGCTTAAAGAAAATTAAAAATATGATATACGCAGCACTCGTTCTTTTAATCTCAGGAATAATTTATTTCTTTTGGGACAGAACAATATACAGAAAAAAACAGCTTTCTTATTTGTTAAGAAAGACTTTTGAAAAGAAAAGTTTATATGGTTTTATTATGCATAATATTAAACCAGAGCTAGATAAATACCGTAATCATTATGAATACGGTGATCCATACCATAGCGTAAGCCGCTGTTTAATGAAAAATCAGTTTGCCATCAAAGAAGCTGTTTTTCATTTTAAAAATCTAGAAGAAATTTTATTAAGAAAAGACATGTTAAACCAAATAAATTCTTGGAATTTAAAAGAATGTAAGGATGTTTTGTCTTTCATTAGTAAAGGGCTTCATCGAGATGTTTCAACGGAATGTGCCTTAGAAAGAATTCGCAAAGGTGAAAACTCGTTAAATGATTTAGAGATTGTTAATTCTGAAAGTTTAAAGCCTGTTAAGATTTTGGCCCATCCCGAAGTTATTGGTATCTCGGTAAGGTATCTAGATTTAATTGAATACAGGATAAAGTTTCTTCTTAAAGAAATGTATGATTCTGCTATGGAAGAACGAGATATCGAAAAACTAATGCATGCTCATTTTCTAAAGGTTTATATTCTTACTATGACTGACCCAAAGAAAAGGGGTGTATTACATGAATCACGCTTTCAGATGGATCTTTTTAGGTTAACTGGCTCACAAGCAGAAGATGATCACTTTGTGGGACCCTATTTAGAATTTATAAGGAATGGTGAATATGAAAAATATTTTAATTAAAACCCCGACTAACCTCGGGGCTTTTTATTTTCCAGGTGGTACCATGCAAGGCAGGAGCGGCCTTGCAAAAACAGGTCTTTTATGGTAATGTTTGTAAGCACTCTGAAAAAGCGCAGTCCGTACATATTCATAAGTAGACTCTATCTTTTTATGATAATGCGCGAGAAACACGCAGAAAACTAAGGGTGTTTAGAAGTTAATAGATACAATTACATGGCAAAAACGTCAGTAGTTGCACGTAATGAAAAGCGTGCGCGTCTTATCGCGCAATACGCTAAAAAGCGTGCAGAACTCAAAGCAAAGGGAGATTACGAAGGATTGCGCAAGCTACCTCGTAACTCAAACTCTATTCGTTACAAGAACCGTTGCGCTCTAACAGGTCGTGCACACGGTTATATTCGTGATTTCGGGCTATCTCGTATAGCTTTCCGCGAATTAGCTAATGAAGGAGTATTACCAGGTGTTCGTAAATCTTCTTGGTAATATGAATCCAACAGCAAACTTTCTTATAAAACTAAAGAACGCGTCTCGCGTAAAGCATGAGACCGTATCTTTCCCATATTCAAAATTCATTCATGCTATTGCATCATGTCTTCTTCGCGCTGGATACATCGTATCTTTCGAAAAGAAACACAAAAAAGCAGGTGAAGAAATGGTAGTTACACTAAAATATAACGACAATGGTCCTCGTATTAGTGATGTATCACTAATCTCAAAGCCATCAGCTCGTATGTACTACGGTGTTAAAGATATTCACACAGTAAAAAATGGTTTTGGTATCATGGTTTTGTCTACTCCAAAAGGTGTTATGACAGACGTTGAAGCTAAAAAAGAATTGGTCGGAGGAGAAGCATTATTTAAAATGTGGTAATAGATTGGAAATATGTCTAGAATAGGAAAACAAATAATTACAATTCCGGCTGGTGTTACTGCTACTGTAGATGGATCTATCTTTACAGTAAAAGGACCAAAAGGGGAATTAACTCGTGATTTCAAAACTAACCTTATTACTGTTGTAATAAACGGTGGCGAAATTACTTTTACAAAAAATGTAGACTCTATCGAATCTCGCGCTCTTTGGGGTACTGTTGCATCTCATGTTAAAAACATGGTTGTAGGAGTAACTGACGGTTTCACTAAAAAACTAATCCTTGAAGGAGTTGGTTTCAAAAGTGAAGTTAAAGAAGGACGTCTTGATTTAGCTCTTGGATTTTCACACCCAGTTAAAATTCCAATACCAGCAGGTCTTACTGTAACTGCGGAAAAGAACAACGTTACTGTATCAGGATTTGATAAAGAATTAGTAGGTAGTTTTACAGCAGGCGTACGCTCTATGAAGAAACCAGAACCATATAAAGGTAAAGGTTTCCGCTATGATAACGAAGTTATTCGTCGTAAGCAAGGTAAGAAATCAGCATAGTATATGAATAAAACTAATCTAAAACAAGAAAAGCGTACACGCTTAAAGAAAAAGATTCGTAGTAAGGTAAATGGGACAGCAGAATGTCCACGTCTTACTGTGTTTAAATCAAATATGCATATTTATGCTCAACTAGTAGACGATACAAAAGGTATTACTATTGGTGCAGTTTCTGACAATAAGGCAAAATCTGGTACATATCGCGAACGTGCTGTAAAAGCAGGTAAAGATATTGCCGAAGTTGCATTAAAGGCTGGTATTAATACAGTTGTCTTTGATCGTAACGGTTATAAGTATACAGGGCACATTGCGGCGCTTGCAGATGCAGCACGTGAAAGTGGCTTAAAATTCTAATTGTATGTCAGAAGAACAAAACAAAACTAACGTAACGCCATCTCCAGCTGCGGCTCGCCCAGCAGGTACTGGCGCTCCTCGTCCAGCAGGATCTCGTCCTGCGTTTACTCCTCGTCCAGCTGGCTCACGTCCTTTTACTGGTAATCGTCCTGCATTTACTGGCTCACGTCCAGCAGGCGCACCAGGAGCAGGCGGTCAACGTCGTCGTATCGTTCGCGGTGAAAAGTCAGGTGCTCCTAATACTGGAAAACCAGGTGAACGTAATGATCGCGGAGGAAGAACAGAACGTCCTCGTAGTGAATATGATCAAAAGATGGTAGACATTCGTCGTGTGACTCGTGTTACATCTGGAGGTCGCCGTATGAGTTTCGCTGTTACTCTTGCTATCGGTGATAAAAAGGGAACAGTAGGACTAGGAACCGGTAAAGGTGCTGACACAGCTATTGCTATTGCAAAAGCTCTAAAGCAAGCAAAGAAAAACCTAATCAAATTAAATTTGACTGACAAATTGTCTTTGCCTCATGAAGTTCGTGCAAAATTCAACGCTTCATCACTTGTTATTCGTCCAAACAATGCAAAAGGAATGGTAGCTGGATCATCTGTCCGCGAAATTCTAACTCTTGCTGGTGTACATAACGTAACTGGTAAAATCAACACAGGTAGTAAAAATAAACTTTCAAATGCACGTGCTGCTATGAAAGCTTTAGCTCTTGTTGGTAAACCAGCTCCTGTTTATACTACTGCAACTAGTGATGCATTTACTGCTTAATTAAATAAAATTTATGCAAAAAAATAGTTTACAACCAAAAACCGAACTAAAGAGTGCAAAAATCGTTGGTCGCGGTGGCAAGCGTGGTAAAACAGCTGGTCGCGGAACCAAAGGTCAATCTGCTCGTGCGGGAAATAAAAAGCGTCCAGAACTTCGTGATATCATCAAGAAATTGCCAAAGCTTCGTGGGTACAAGTTTAATGTTATCGGTAACAAAATCGTAACTGTAACATTAACTCAACTTGAAAAGGTTACAAATGCTGGAGAAAAAATTACTCCTGCAATGCTAGTATCTCGCGGTGTTATTCACAACCAAAACGGTAAAGTTCCTGCTGTTAAAATCCTAGGAACAGGCACAATCACAAAAGCTGTAAAGTTTTCTGGGTTTAGTGCTTCAGAATCTGCAAAAACAGCTATCGAAGCTGCAAAGGGTAGTATAAAATAAACAGTATATGAATACTTTTTTCCGCACACTAGAGAAGATTTTAAAGGATAGTAGCCTGCGTAATAAAATTTTATTTATTATATTCGTACTTTTCCTTTTCCGTCTTCTTTCTAACATTCCGATTCCTGGTGCGGATCCGTTTCGTCTGTCTCAATTCTTGGATTCGGGTTCTTTCCTTGGAATCTTTAACTTGCTTTCCGGAGGTGGTCTATCATCATTATCTATTATAATGCTTGGAGTTGGTCCATATATTACAGCTTCTATTATTATGCAGCTTTTGTCTTTTGTTTCACCAAAAGTAAAATCTATGTATCAAGAAGAAGGTGAAATTGGACGCAAAAAAGTACACCAATATACTCGTCTTATTACTGTACCTTTGGCAATTTTGCAATCAGTGTCTTTGATGGCGCTATTAGCAAAACAAGGGATTTTGCCACAATTCACAATGATAGATATGGTTATCAACACAGCGGTTGCTGTAGGGGGATCATTCCTATTACTGTGGCTTGCGGATGTTGCAACAGAATTTGGTCTTGGTAATGGAACATCTTTCATTATCTTTGCTGGTATCGTTGCAAGTATTCCTCAATATGCTGCTCAAGTTGTTCTTAACTGGAATCCAGCTGATCTTGTAATGTATATAATTTATGCGCTATTAGCAGTCTTGTTAATTGCGGGTACAATATTTATTACAGAAGCAGAACGTCCAGTTCCCGTAACGTATGCTCGTCAAAGTGGAGCTGGTACTCGTGTATTTGGCGCTACTCAGACATACTTGCCACTGCGCGTTAACCAAGCAGGAGTTATTCCAATAATCTTCGCGCTATCGATATTACTATTTCCTCAAATTATCGGGGGATTAATATCTGGAAATTCTAACGCAGTTTTGGCAAAAATCGGTACAGCTTTGACAACATTTAGTCAAACAACTTGGCTTTACAGTGTTGTGTATTTTGCTCTTGTAGTAATATTTACTTATTTCTACACTGCAGTTACTTTTGATCCAAAGCAAATCAGTGAAAACCTGCAAAGAAGTGGGGCATTTATCCCTGGTATCCGTCCTGGTCTTCCAACACGTGATTATCTTGGTCACATTGTGACTCGTATAACTCTTGTTGGTTCACTATTCTTGGGTATTATTGCAGTGCTTCCTCTTGTTGCTCGTGCTATTTCTGGAAACCAATCATTTGCTATTGGTGGTACAGCGCTTCTAATTGTTGTATCTGTTGTAATAGACATGATCAAGAAAACAGAAGCACACATGTCTTCTCGCGAATATATGTAAAAACCTGTTAAAACCCTCCCGTTTTTCGGGAGGGTTTTAATTTGGCCTTTTATCAGATATAAGTTAAAATGATTTTATATGTCAGAAAAGAAACCCCTAAACTTTGTATTTTTCGGAATTGCCGGCTCTGGTAAGGGAACTCAGGTAGAAATGCTCCAAAAATACCTTGCAGAAAAAGGAATGGGAGATGAGATTGTCTATGCCTACCCAGGTAACGAATTTAGAAAAATGTCTGAGAATAATCCTTATACAGGAGAAATAATTAAAAATATTATTGGTAATGGTAGTCTTGTTCCTAACTTTATCACAGACTCTGTTTTCTTGAATATTCTAACTTCTTCCTTAAAAAAAGATTCAACTTTAATAATTGATGGTTACCCAAGATCTTTAGAACAATCTATTACTTTGGAAAAAGCGATGAAGTTTTACCAAAGAGAATCTGTATATTTTATTTATATAGAAGTTAGCCGCGATGAAGCAATGAAGCGTATGAAAATTCGCAGTCGCAGTGATGATACTGACGAAGGTATAGCAAAGCGGTTTGATGAATACGTAAACAATGTTTACCCAGCAATGAATTATTTCGAGGGTAAGTCTGGTTATTTTATTCATAAAATAAATGGTGAACAATCCATAGAAGATGTTCATGCTGAAATAATTAGCGCTTTGGGAATTTAATATGGATAATAAGCACATCGTTATTTCACTTGGGGGATCGATCATTGCACCGGATAGTATCGACAGTGCCTATATTAAAGAATTTACTAATCTAATTAAAAGTTATATTAGTAATGGTTTTTCTTTTGTTGTCATTACCGGCGGCGGCTATGTTGCGCGTCAGTATATTGAATCTGCAAAATCTATTACAAACCCAACTGATGTAGATTTAGATTTTATCGGTATTGCATCCACTAGATTAAATGCTGAATTAATTCGCAGTGCATTTGGCAGCGATGCCTATGAGCAAATCATAATGAATCCAGATTCTGTTCCATTAACTGACAAAAAGATCATTGTCGGTGGAGGCTGGAAGCCAGGGAATAGTAGTGATCTTGCTGCGGTACATGTTGCTAAAGCTTCTGGGTCTAATGTTGTACTTAATTTATCTAATATAGATTTTGCTTATGATAAAGACCCCAAGGTAGATCCTGCAGCTATGCCCATACATTCTATGAATTGGTCAGATTTTAGAAAGATCTTGCCCAATAGCTGGCAGCCAGGACTAAACGCACCATTTGACCCAGTAGCTGCAATAAAAGCAGAAGAGCTCGGTATGTCTGTACTGATAATGAACGGTAAAAACCTGCAAAATCTAAAAGACTATTTAGATGGCAGGGATTTTATAGGGACAAAAATAACAAACTAACTACTTCTTAACAAAGTAGTTTTTTTGTGGTAAAGTATTTTGGTGATAACTATTAAGACTAAAGAAGATATTGAGACCTTAAGAGAAGGCGGCAAACGTCTAGCTCAGGCTCTTTTGACTACTAGTAAACATGTAAAACCAGGTATCTCTACTAAAGAACTAGATCAAATCTTTGAAAAAGAGGTTCGTAAACTTGGTGGAGACCCAGCATTTCTTGGATACCGCCCCGAAGGTGTAAAGACGCCATTCCCAGCATCTCTTTGTACATCTGTGAACGATGTTGTGGTTCATGGTATACCGTCAGATAACCAAATCTTAAAAGAAGGAGACATAATTACGCTAGACGGGGGTCTTGTTTACGGCGGACTTTTCACTGATCATGCTATTAGTGTACCTGTTGGTAATATTTCTAAAGATGCAGTTAAACTAATCAATGCAACAAGAGAATCTTTATATGTCGGTATCTCTACTGTAAAGGCTGGCGCATATACAGGGGATATTGGTGCTGCAATAGAGCGATTTGTAAAACCTTTTAAATATGGAATTGTTCGAGAACTTGCTGGACACGGAGTTGGTTATAAAGTCCACGAAGACCCGTACGTACCAAACTATGGTAAATCCGGAACAGGTACACTGCTAAAAGCTGGTATGGTTATAGCTATTGAGCCAATGCTAAATGTTGGTACACGTTTTGTTTCATTCTCACGCGATGGTTATACAGTAAAAACAAAAGACCATTCTCTTTCTTGCCATTTTGAACACACAGTTGTTGTTACAGAAACAGGATACGAAATACTTACAGAAATTTAAAATTTTTATGTGATATAATATTTCTGTATGGAAGTTTTTACTCCTATGGAAATACCAAAATTTTCTTCTCACGAAGAAGAGATTACTTTTTTGCGTGAACAACTATCTAAAAAAGAAAATCAGTTGGCCGAAGCGGGGGTAGAAGCTAATCGTGAAAAATTAGCACATAGTGCTGTCGTAGAATATAAAGAAGCTTCTGCTGGTATTCCTCGTCCTCCAGAAATGCAGATATCCAAATCCGAAGAAAAAGAGTTAATACTTCGTCTTGCTCCAGAGACCCACGATAATACAATGGAAGAACTATTATCTGTAATGCTATCTCGGGGTATAAATGCAGCACTTTCTGTCGCTGCCGAGTTAAAAAATCCTCATATTGATGCAGATTTTCATAGATTCTTAGTACAATATCTTTGCGAAACCCATTCATTACCGGGTCTTAAAGACACTAATCCATTATGGAAAGCTATAGACATGAAGCTTTTTGAGATAACCTTACCCGAGCCGGAACAGGGTAGTGAAAATTCTGACTTTAAAGCTTTAATTACTTCTATGGAGCAGTTTTATTCTGGAATGCATTCGATTTCAGACACAAAAAACAATAAAGAAAAAGCTCATTTTTCTTTAGAAATTGTTTTAGCTAATAACACTGATCATATAGTTTTCTATGCAGCTGTTCCATCAGAGAAAGCATCACTTTTAGAAAAACATGTTTTAGGTGTTCACCCTAAGGCAAGATTAAACGAAGTTCCAGATGATTATAATATCTTCCCGGAAGATTCTAGTGGTGTGTCTGCATCTTATGGAAAATTTAAAAATTTTGAAGTTTTTCCAATAAAAACTTTTGATACTTTTGATCAAGATCCATTAAATATTCTTATTAATGTTTTTACAAAACTTAAACGCAGTGGTGAAGGTGCAGCTATTCAATTAACTATTTCTCCGCAGGATGAAGAATATGTTGACCACTATCACTACATATTAGACGAAGTTAAAAAAGGCGTAAAGCTTAAAGAAGCTATGCGTGGTACTTTTGGTAAAATTGCAGCAGACTTTGGTAAAGCTGCTCTTAGTATGTTCCAGTCTGATACATCAAAGAAAGATAAAGAAGAAGATAAAAAGATAGATGACGAGGCAATCGGTTATATACAAGAAAAAGTTAAAAAGGGTATCATGGGTGCTAATTTGCGTATCATTACTACTGGTACTGACAAAACCCGATCCAAAGCAATACTTAGTGAAATAGAATCTGGGTTTAATCAGTTTACCGAAGCTCATAAAAACGGTATAGAATTTAGCTCTGTTTCTGATTCTCAATTAGGTACATTTTTACATGAATATACTTATAGACTTTTTGATAAAAATACAGTAATGCCACTTAATCTGTCAGAACTTGCGACTATTTTTCATTTCCCATATTCTATTGAAAATTCACCTCAACTAAAACAAGCGAAGGCGGCTGATTCTCCTGCACCTATAGAATTAGGGGATATGGATCCAGCTGATGGAGTACTACTTGGCTACAATTCTTACCGAGGGGTAACGACTCCTATTTATATGCGGAAAGAAGATAGAATGCGCCATTTTTACGCTATCGGTCAAACCGGTACTGGTAAATCTGGAATATTGCGTACAATGATAGCTCAAGATATTGCTAATGGAGACGGCTGTTGTTTTATTGACCCACACGGCAGTGATATACAAGACATTCTGTCTTATATACCAAAAGAGAGAATTGACGATGTTATATATTTTGATCCTGCCTATACTGCTCGTCCTATGGGTCTGAACATGCTGGAGTATGATCCTAAATACCCAGAACAAAAGACCATGGTTATTGACGCTCTAATGGGTATGTTTAATCAACTCTTTGATCTAAAGACTTCTGGAGGCCCGCTCTTTGAACAATATTTTAAAAATTCAGCAATGCTTGTGATGGATCATCCAGAATCTGGTAATACATTGCTTGAAATTACCCGTGTTCTTGCTGATAAAGAATTCCGTGATATGAAAATGTCTCACTGTAAGAACCCAATAGTAAAACAATTTTGGAAATCTGCAGAAGAAACAACAGGGGATCAAAGTTTAGCAAACTTTGTGCCTTACATCTCTTCAAAGTTCGACCCACTTATTTCTAATGAATTTTTGCGTCCTATTATTGTACAAGAGAAATCTATATTTAATATTCGTGAAATCATGGATAATAAAAAGATTTTACTTGTGAACCTTTCCAAGGGAAGACTAGGGGAGCTAAATGCAAACCTGATTGGTATGATTCTTGTGATGAAATTCCAAATGGCTGCACTTTCTCGAGCAGACTCTTATGGGCAAAAGATAAATGATTTTTATCTTTATATCGACGAATTCCAAAATGTAACAACACCAGCAATTTCTTCTATCCTTTCTGAAGCTCGTAAATACCGTCTATCTTTAAACTTGGCTCATCAATATATTTCTCAGTTACAAGATGATATCAAGGGTGCTGTATTTGGAAACGTAGGATCCAAGGCATGTTTCCGTATATCTCCAGAAGATGCAGAATTTATGCAAAAGCAGTTTGAACCAGTATTTACATCGCAAGATATAATGAAGCTAGATAACCGCTGTGCTTATATGGCGATGCTTTATAAAGGCCAGCCTGTGAAGCCGTTTGACTTAAAGACCGCTGACAACCCAGCAAGTAATACTCAAATTGTGCCACTACTAAAAGAACTCTCTTATATGAGATATGGTAGAGATCGGGATACTGTAGAATCTGAAATAATGGAAAAGTATAATCGCAAATAAAACCCCATAAGGGGTTTTATTTTTGTCTTATTTCTATTTCAGAAAGCCAATATTTTTGTGTCTCAAGCCTGTCTTCAAGCAGGAAGTCCGGCATGTCTCCAAATAATTCTTTTTGTAGTTTTTTGCCATGCTCTAGTGCTTTTTGGATATAAATACTGTCTTTATTGTATCTTTTTGCTATGTCGTTTATTCTTTCTTCGTATGTGACGATAGAATACGGGGTAGTGTGGCAGTCCGCATAGTGACATATCCGGGAATCTAGCGAATCAGTGTCGTGCAAAATACTTCTAGACATTGCTGAAACTATTTCTTTTACACGGTCATTTACGTTTAGCTCACCCAGTATTTGCAAGGTTGCCTCGTCGCAGTCTTCGCCATATTTGTTTCTAAAATCTTCTTTAACTTTATCCCAATGAGATTTTTCTTCGGTGCTAATATCTATTGTTCCGTCCCATTTTATCTTTAGGATATTACCCATGTCATGCAGCAGTGCGGCTTCTATGATACTGTCACTGTCTAAATCTTTGTGGATACTTTTTTTAATTAGTCTTTCTGACACCAGTGCTACTCGGTACATATGGTCTTGTAACCATGGGGGAATATTGTAATTGTTGTATATATCTTGGATTTTTCTGCTTTGCATTGGGTTACTGTATCAAAAAAAAGCTATTTTGGAAAGCATTGTTCTATTCAGTTTTATCTGTTAGGATAAGGACATATTCATAAATTAAAAGTGTCGCGTCTAATCGGACGGTTGCGCGACATGATTTCGCAAAATCATATATGCAAACAGAACGCTCTCTTATTATCCTAAAACCAGACTGTATTCAACGTAATCTAGTAGGGGATATTATCTCTCGTTTCGAGAAAAAAGGTCTTAAAATAGTTGGTATCAAAATGATGCAAGTATCTGACGTTCTACTAGAAGAACACTACATGCACATTAAAGACAAACCATTTTTCCCAGGAATTCGTGATTTTATGAAATCTTCTCCTGTTATTGTTATGGCTTTGGAAGGTGTTGGTATTATTGATTCTATTCGTATTATAGTTGGTCCTACAAAGGGTTATACTGCTGATGGAGGCACAATACGCGGTGATTATTCTATGAGTACTCAATCAAATCTTGTACATGCATCTGATTCTGTAGAAGCAGGTGTAGCAGAAATAAAAAGATTCTTTAAAGAAGAAGAACTTTACACTTACAAAAAAATTGATACAGATTTGATATATTCTGAGCACGTTGTTTAATATTTAAAAAAGTAAAAAACAAAATTCTTTTTACGTCTAGATTGACCTTTTGCTTTAAAAATATAAAATAGATGTAGGATTATTTGACATATTATTCTAGAACAATTTTTATTCGGGAGTATGATGTTCTTATAAGCCTTGGTTTATAGGATAGTACACCCACCTAGTAACAAACTAGGGTAACTATTTATCAAATAATCCTAACAAGTAATCGTCCTTCGGGACGATTTTTTGTTTTATTAATGTTAGAATGTATTTATGGAAATATCTGTACTATCCAGTCTCCGTAAGCGTATTTTTAAGCGTGCAGCTCTTGCTACATTTGGTACTTTTGCTTTAAATACTCTTGGTGTATGGTTATCTATCTATAGTATCGTCTGGTGGTATGACATGCCAATGCATTTTTTTGGGGGATTGTTTACGGCGCTACTTGTTATTGCATTCCTGCTTCGTTATTCATGGTTCCAGAACGCTTCTTTTACAAAGATCTCTGTATATGTAATAAGTGGGGTTTTTATCATTGGATCTCTTTGGGAAGGGTACGAACTTGCAGTAGCTGTTATGGTGGGGAATAAACATATTATACTGGACTCTATTAGTGATATCTTTTTTGATTTAGCTGGTTCTTTGCAAGCTTTGTTTATATATTTTAGACATTTACGTCACCTAGAGCCCAAATAGCTCGCCAGCTAATGTTTTTAAGTGTATAATTTATTCATGACTGAACACCCGAACCTTAAATTAACATTTGTCTCTGGTCTTGGCACTGCAACAGGCGCCAATTTTTTGATTGAGCATCCTGGTAATGGAGAAAAACCCTATAAAATACTTTTTGATTGTGGTCTTACCCAAGGTGTAAAATTAGCAGACCCAGTAAACTGGCTGCCATTTCCTTATGACCCAAAAGAAATAGATATCTTGTTTATTACACATGCCCACGTAGACCATATTGGTCTTATTCCCAAGTTGTATGCTGGCGGTTTCCATGGACGTATCATTTCTACTGATGCTACCAAAGACATTTCTTTGCCAATGCTAGAAGATACTGTAAATATTTTAGCTCACGAAAAGGATGAGAATATCTTAGCAATGTATACAGACGAAGCTGTTAGCGGAATTATGGGTCTTTGGGAAGGTATAGAATATCATACTCCAATTAATCTACCTTACGGTTTTACTATTAGACTTCTTGATTCTGGTCATATCTTGGGTTCTGCAATGGTAGAACTAAATTATAACGGTAAAAAGCTTGTTTATACCGGAGACCTTGGTAACTCTCCATCTGTTCTTCTTCGTAATACAGAACAAATTTCTGGGGCAAAATATATTGTAACCGAATCTGTCTACGGTGACCGTAACCATGAAAAAAGAGATGAACGTCGGGCTAATCTTGTAAAAGAACTAAACGATAACTATAAGCGTAAAGGTGCCCTAGTTATGCCTACGTTCTCACTGGAGCGTACTCAGGAGCTTCTTTTTGAGATAGACACGATGATGCAAAACAAAGAGATTCCTCAAATGAAAGTTTATTTGGATTCTCCTTTGGGAATAAGAGTTACGAAGATCTTTAAAAAATACACTAAATATTTCAATGAAAGATCTAAATCAATCGTTGAAGCAGGGGATGATATTTTTTCTTTCCCGGGACTCTCTATTACTATGGAGACGCAGGATTCTATCGAAATACTTCATGAACCTATGCCAAAAGTCATTATTGCTGGATCTGGAATGTCTCAAGGTGGGCGCATTGTTCACCACGAGCACAATTATATTGGCGACCCAAAGAGCACAATTCTTTTAACTGGCTACCAAGCTGTGGGCACAATGGGTAGAATGATAGAAGAAGGTCACAAGAGTGTTCGTATAGCAGGAGAAGAAATGCAGGTGCGTGCACGTATTGCAAAAATCTCTGGGTACTCTGGGCACAAAGATTCTGATAATATTGTTGAATGGTTCAAGACGGCTGCACCTGACTGTAAGACTTTGTTTATCGTATTAGGCGAGCCCGGTTCATCTACATTCTTAGCTCAAAGAATCCATGATGAATATGGAACAAAAGTAGTTATACCAGAACGTAGTGATAGTATTGAATTAGACTTTCAATAATAAATAATCCCGCAAATGCGGGATTATTTATTTAGTTTATCTATTTTGTTATTGAGCTCGTCTATCTTTTTGCTAAGCTGGATTAAAGTAATTTCTTCTCTTTCTACTTCTTCCAAGGCAAGTTCTGCTTTTTTTTCAGTTTGTTTTTCTGTTCTCTCTTCTTTTTTAACAGTCTTTATGATTATTGAGTTACCTACGAATGTTTGGATAAATAGTCCTATACCACCCAATAGGAAAGAACCTAAGATTATAGATGCAATAGGATCTAGTTTTTGAATATCTGCCAATTCCCAGACTCCTCGCCAAAATAGTATTACACCCACACCTGCTAAGAATGCATGCATAAAGGGGATACGTTCAAAGAATTTTCGAGCAGTTTCTTCTATACCAAGAAGTTTTTTTGTGACGTGATGATAATCCATAAAATTAGTATAACAAAAAACCGTAGCTAAATGCTACGGTTTTTTTGTGTTTCGAGTTTAAGCAGTTACTTTGTCTGCGATTCTTTTGAATGTCTCAGGAGATTTTACGGCTAAATCAGCTAAGATTTTACGGTCAACACCAATGTTCTTTTTCTTCATTCCATCGATGAATTTACTGTATGAAAAGCCAAATTTCATTGCAGCAGCAGAAATAGTTGTTTGCCAGATACCACGACGGTCTGTCTTTTTGTCTTTGCGGTGCGCAAAAGCATAAGCTCCAGCATGACGCAAAGCGTCTTTAGCCATAGCTTCTTTTTTAGAACGTCCGTTTCTAAAGCCTTTTGCAGCCTTTAGAACATTTTTACGTTTCTTATTCTTTATAGTTCCTCGTTTTACTCGTGTCATGTTAGTTTATAGAAATTTAGTAATATTAAGCAAAAGGTAAGTTTTGACTCATTAGCTTTGGTGAAAGCTTGATTTGCACATCTTTCTTGGCAGCAAGCTGCTTTGTGCGTTTTGCTTTTGCGTTAAAGTGGTTTTGTCCAGCAACACGTGCCATAACTTTACCTGTGCGTGTTACTTTAAGACGCTTTGAAAGAGATTTGTTTGTTTTCATAATAATTATTTAACTCGTTCTATTGTTATAATTGGCCCTTTCGGTCCTTTCTTATAGGGTTCAGAGACTTTGTACTCTATAGTTATAAAGTTTAAGAATCTGTCCATGCGTTCTTTTAAGAAATCATCTGGCATACCTTTTGATCTGCCTGATAGAAATAGTTCTACCTTGATACGGTGACCTTCGCCTAGCCATTCAGATGCCTTTTTGGCCTTCATTTCTAGATCGTGTTCACCAGTAGCAATCTTAACTTGAATGCTTTTTGTTTCTGTTGCACGCGCCCCAGCCTTCATTTTTTTGGCTTTTTTGGCTAGTTCGTATGCATATTTGCCGTAATCTGCTATCTTCGCAACAGGGGGACGAGCATCAGGGGATACTTCAATTAGGTCAAGTCCATGAGACTGTGCTAATTTCAAAGCTTCCACCGTATCAATAACGCCAATATTATCTCCGTTATGATCAATAACGCGAAGTTCGCGTGCTCGTATTTGGTTGTTTATTCTTTCCTTCAATTGCTTTTTAACTCGAAACGAGTAATAGATTACCTACATAATATAGCCGAAAATTCCACAAAAGTCAAATAGGGGGCTTATTTTTAAGCAGGCTTAAACATAGCTATTGACTTTGTTAAATAAAGTGATATAATTATTTTTAATAAAAATCTACGCTATATTATGTTAATAACAATTAAAAAAATGCACTGCGCTCTTAAGAGAGAAACCCAAAAAGGAAACTATCTTGTAAAAATCCAAGGATTTGATGAAAAGAACAATTTTTTCAGACTTGTGTTCTATGTTTCATCTGATCTTGAAAATTATCTTGTCATTGCTAGTCATGAAATCAAAAGAGCTATGCCGTTTGATAATTCCGAATGGAAGCGTTCAGAAAAATGGGGTAATCCTGCTGAAAAGTTAGGTTATGAAGAGATCGATAATCTTCTGCTCCTTTATTCAAAGAGAGAAGAAATTATCAACAAACATCTCGAGTCCATTAGCCTAGAAGAACAAACAGCTTATTTAACTGCAAAAAATAATTTTGAGTTAAAAAAGTTAGGTATTAAACCTATGGCATCTGCTAGTAATTAATTTAAATTAATAAACTCCTGAGAAACTATAAAAGTTACTCAGGGGTTTTTTTTTGTTTATTTTCTAAAAAATAGATTTAACTTTGTTCGCAAGATTTACAATTGTGTCTTCGTCTTTAGCTTCGCCCATTATTCTAACTATTGGTTCAGTATTACTAGCGCGTACTTGTATCCAAGAACTGTCAGCAAAATCAAATCTTACTCCGTCAGCTTGGTCAATCTCTGCGCTGGGGAACAGGTCTATTAGTTTTGAAATATATGATTTAAAGTTTTCTACGCCTGTTATTTTTTCCTTGAGCATTATGTATTTAGGTAAGTCAGCTACCAGTTCTGAGATTTTTTTACCAGATTCTTCCATTAGGTTTAAGATTAAAGCCATACCCACAAAACTGTCTCGTCCAAAGTTTACTGGGCGAAATATTACGCCGCCGGATCCTTCGCCGCCAAACATACTATTGTTTTCTGTCATCATTTTTACAACGTTGGCTTCACCAACAGGGGAGCGTATTGTTTTTATGCCGTATTCTTTTGCAACGTCTTCCACTGTCTTTGATGTTGAGAGGTTTATTACAAGCGGCCCAGCAGATGACAATGTGTCTGTTTCTTTTAACTTTTCATAAAATGCTTTAGCTGTTAGGGCTAATGTGTATTCTTCAAAAACAGGTATACCGTTTTCATCTACTATTACTAGTCTGTCTCCGTCTGGGTCTAGCCCAAACCCAACATCCATTCCATAGCCAAGAGTTGCACGTCCAAGTTCCGCTAATGCAGCAGGGTTTGGCTCTGGCGGGCGAGCAAATACGCCAATCGGTTCATCATTCATTGCTATTGTTTCAGCACCTAGTGCTCGCAAAAATTCAGGAGCCATAATAGACCCAGATGCGTTTACAGTATCTACGATAACCCGGGGTTTTGTCTTTAACTTAGTAAACAAAGAGACAATATGGTTTATGTAATCATCTTTTAATGTAGTATCCATTACTGCTTCTCCGCGGGTATTGGAGCCGGCACCCAAATCACTATTATTTTTTAAAAGATCTTTTATTTTTAAAATAGTATCCTTTTTAATAAACTGTCCTTTTGAATCTAAGAATTTCATTCCGTTGTATTCCTGTGGGTTGTGAGATGCCGTTATTATGATAGCGCCGTCATAGGGTAATGTCTTTGTAAGATAGAGCATACTAGGCGTTGTAAGTAGACCGCCGACAGTAGTATTGTTTCCTGATTCTACTATTGCTTGTACGATCGTCTGTTCTATCTCTTCGCCGCCTTCTCGTCCATCTCGGCCAACTAAAATATTTAAACTATCTTTACCAGATTCTGATTTAATTACAGAAGTAAAAGCTGTTACAAAGTCAGCTACGACCTCGTCGGTTAAATCTTCTCCTACTATTCCTCGAAAACCAGATACTGTTAATTTGTCTATAATATGTTCTTGCATAGACTTAGTATACTTTTTCTAGGCCAAAAGAAAACCCCTTACTTTTCAGTAAGGGGAGCTTTCTTTGTTGTCTATTTTACTGACATTTAGAACAGTCGCCACATTGGCAGTTCATGTGTGAGCACATGTTTGGTGTCATTTGGCTTTTTGATTCAGAGCCTGATGTACAAGTACTGCAGCAAGCATCTTTTTTAACAGAATATTTTCCTGAGCCAAGCATTGCTATAGCAAGACCAGAGAAGAAAAATACCATATCTATTTCGTATCCACCAAAGAAAGGCATTTTGTGTTTAACTAAAATATAAGCCACCGCCATAACTAGTGATACAATCCATCCTCCAATGGCTGCCCATAGACCAAGCAGTATCATAAGACCTGCAATAACTTCAGCGCCGCCAACTATGTATACAAACATAGGAGAAAGACCGATAGAAGAGAAGAATCCAGTAGTTCCAGCAATGTTCATTAGTTTTGATAAACCATGAACGATAAAAGGTACTCCTACTCCGATACGTAAAAACAGTAAACCAAGATCTTTCGCGCATCCGCAATTGCCTGTTAGGCAAGACATACTTTTGTTGTGCATACTAAGAATAAATTATTTAATAAAACCTATAAAGTATTATATCAAATTATTACCCTAGTATGCTAGAATAACGGTATATGGATACCGGAATAATAATCGTAATTGGCTTAATTGTTGGATTTATAATAGCTTTTTTCTTGTTTAGGAAAAATGAAGCCCCAAAAGATGACGGGTCCTTGCAGCTACTTTTGACCCAAATCAACGAACTTTCTCGTACGGTAGATTCAAAGCTAAACGAGTCTAATAAAAATATTCATGAATCTATGAGATATCAGTCCACAGAGACTTCTCGCATTGTTCGTGATATTACAGAAAAAATTACAAAACTAGAAGAAACCAACAAACAAGTTGTTTCTTTTACTGACCAATTGCAAAGCCTGCAAGATATTTTAAAGAACCCAAAACAGCGTGGAATTTTAGGTGAATATTATTTAGAGACACTACTGAAAAATATAATGCCTCCGGGGTCTTACCAAATGCAGTACGCTTTTCCAGACGGGGACATCGTGGACGCGGCTGTTTTTGTAAAAGATAAAATAATACCAATTGATTCTAAATTTTCTTTGGAAAATTATAATAGAATGATCGAAGCCATAGACAAAGGTGAAAAAGATAGATTAGAAAAAGCTTTTGTGTCTGACTTAAAAAATAGAATAGTAGAGACTTCTAAATACATAAAACCTGGCGAGGGGACTATGGAATTTGCTTTTATGTTTATTCCTCATGAAGCTATTTATTATGATTTACTAATAAACAAAGTTGGCAGTATTAGTGAAGATGATGAGAATTTAATACAACGCGCCGCAAGCAAATACAAAGTTATTATTGTTTCACCAACATCTTTTTTGGCATATTTGCAAACAGTCTTGCAGGGGTTAAAAGCTATGCAGATAGAAGAATCTGCTAAAGACATAGTAAAACGTGTGCAAGAACTTTCTAAGCATTTAAAATCTTACGAAGAATATCATTCAAAACTGGGTAATTCTTTGGCGACGGTTGTTAATCATTACACATCGGCTAGCAAGGAATTTAAAAAAGTTGATAAAGATGTAATGCGCCTAACCGGAGAATCTATGGGCATAGAGACTCTTCTTATAGATAAACCTGGCGAAGAATAATTTATTTTTATGGGGTTATCGCATATTCTTTTTCCAGAGATGTACCGCGCTTATTACAAAATGTACCGCGGTGATTTACTGCCTAAAGATAGCTCTTCTCAAATCAAAAACCAAAAAAGACTTTTAAAAGAAATAGTCTTTGTTTTAGGTTCTATTAAATATGGTAAGGAAAATAATTTAGTTGACGCTGAAGATGAATTAGATATTTTAAAATCTATTCCAATTAGAAGCTATGAAGAGATTTATCCTTGGATAGAAAGATCTTGGAACGGGGAAGATAACGTATTGTGGATGGGCCGGACAAAATGGTTTTCTAAATCCAGCGGTACTACAAATGCGCGTAGTAAATATATACCAGTGTCTATGGAATCACTGGAGCAAAATCATTTTCTTGCTGCAAGAGATATGCTGGCAAATTACCTGGAAAGATCTCCTAATAGTAAGCTTGGTTTTGATAGCGTACTGACTGTTAGCGGGTCCCTGCAAGAGCGCAATGAACAAGCCGGCGCATATGCAGGAGACGTATCTGCAATACTTGATGCTAATTCTCCTTGGTGGGCGCAGCTTAGTAAAGCATTGCCTAAAAGTATAAGAGATATAAATTCATGGGAAGAAAGATTGCCCAAGGTTTTAGAATTTACACAGGATTCAGATATCAAAGCTTTTGCCGGGGTTACGTCTTGGATACATATAATAATAGAGCAAGCTGTAAAAAAATATGGAGTAAAAGATGCATTGGAATTATGGCCTAATTTAGAAGTCTTCTTTCATGGTGGAGTAAACATAAAACCATATATGGCCGAGCTTAATAAGCTAATCCCGTCTAATAATTTTAAATATGTAGAAGTCTACAACGCTTCAGAAGGGTTCTTCTCTTTTCAAGATACGGACAATATGGATAACGGAATGCTTTTGCTTTGTGGGCATGGAGTATTTTATGAATTTAAATCAATGCTAAATGGAAATATTTATACATTGGAAGATGTTGAACTAAATCATAATTATGAAATCATAATTTCTACAGTTTCTGGACTCTGGCGTTATTCATTAGGGGATGTAGTGGAATTTACAAATTTAGACCCCTTTAGAATCAAAGTCGTTGGCCGTACTAAAGCCGTACTAAATGCTTATGGTGAAGAACTAATGGTTACTAATGTCGACGAAGCTTTGTCTGTCTTACAAAAAAAATATAACTATAGTGTTTTGGAATATACCGGCGCGCCAATTTATAAAAAAGATTCTAGCAGTGGTGGCCACGAATGGGCAATAGAATTTGAAAATAATCCCGAAGATTTAAATTTGTTTATAAAAAGATTTGATGAAGAACTGCGTCTACTAAATAGCGACTATGATGCAAAAAGAAAAGGGGATATTATTTTGTCTACGCCAATAGTGCACGCCCTGCCTAAAAATACTTTTTATGAATGGATGAAGCAGTGTAGTAAATTAGGTGGTCAAAACAAAATTCCAAGACTGTCTGAAAAAAGAGATTTTATAGAGTCTATTATAGGAATAAAATAAAAACCACCTTTTGGGAAATAGGTGGTTAATTTATTATTCAGGTAGGTCAGCTTCTTCTGCGTACTGTTTGATGCATTCAATTTCTTCAGATGTAAAAATTAACCTTTTTTCTTTTAGAAAATCGTCTAGCTCTTTTTTAGAGTTAACACGTTTTGTGCTTTTAGTTTTAACTTTACCCACGCCAAATATATTTATTTCGGCGTAGCGTCCATTTTTAGTACCGATAGACATTATCCATACTTTGTATTTTTCGAACATAATATTTTAAATTTGTGGAGGTGGGGGGATTCGAACCCCCGTGCATTGTGTGAACATATATTAGTCTACGTGTGTAGACAGTACGGTCATTTCGGAATAGCTCATACAAGTACTGTCATTCAATAAACTATTCCAAATCATGGATTCATTGTCCCATTATATCCATGCAAATATAGTGGTAAGTCAAAGTGTATAACAGAGAATTCCTTATCCTGTGACGCAATATGGTTCCCCGAGACTAGCCAGTTATGTTAGGCAAAAGTCATTGTACCGAACGCGTAAGGCGAACGGATACTTTTTGCTGCAGTTTTTGCAGTTGTATTTGCATACTTTTTATGTGGATCATGCTCCACAACACGCAAATATATATTCAGTATCACAATGTCGATGCCAATGCACCCCCATGTATTTATTAACGAGCGCTGTATTCGCGACGGAGAGCCCGGTCAGTATCACGCTTTTTAATGGTTTCGCGCTTGTCGGCTTTCTTTTTACCGCGGCCAACACCAATAGAAAGCTTGATCCATCTGTTTTTAATGTACAACGATAATGGTACTATTGTCAAACCTTTTTCGTCTGTATATTTGGTCAGTTTTTTTAATTCGCTTTTGTTTAAAAGCAGTTTTCGGCTACGGTCTTTATTCTCTTCGCCTAGACTATTCTTTTGATATTCGTCTATTTTCATGCCTAAAATATAGGCTTCGCCGTCAAAAATCTTTACGTAGCTACCTGTAATGTTGCCTCGGCCGCCCTTTATGGATTTTACCTCACTACCAATAAGCTCGACACCAGCTTCAAATTTGTCGAGTATTTCGTAGTCAAAAAAGGCTTTTTTGTTTTCCAATAAATTGGCCATGTCTATATCTTAGCATATAAAATCTAGTTCGCTGGAAAATAGGGGTTGTTTCCTGTATAGTGTGGTCATGAAAATCGTATTCAAAAAGATCAAAAATAAGCCTACAAAGCCAGGTAAAAATGGTAAAAGTAAGCCTAAAAATAACGAGCCAGGTTTTATGACCCAACTGGTGGGGGTAGTGCTATTCTTCTTCCTACTGTCTGGAATTTACGGAATGGTAACTAATAAAAAAGAAATTGTAAAAGATGGCTCTCTTACAGAAATAGCTACTCTTATTAATACTGGCGCAACTAAAACTATTGTTGTAACTGGCGGCCAAATCAAAGCCGAGCTTGCAGATGGGACTTTTGTAAAAGCTAACAAAGAATCCGAATCTTCTCTTACTGAAACATTATCTAACTACGGCGTTACAGCAGAAAAAATATCTGCAGCAAATATCGAAGTAAAAGTACAAAGTGGTTTTAAATATTTCTTAGTACAGTCCTTGCCATTTTTGGTGCCAATGCTAATCATTGGTATCTTAATATATTTTATGACTCGCAGCGTCAAAGGCGCTGGTATGCAAGCATTTAATTTTGGTCAATCCAAGGCTCGCATCATCGACCCTAATGATACAAAAAACAGAATCACTTTTGCTGATGTTGCTGGCGCAAGAGAAGCTAAACAAGAACTAAAAGAAATTGTAGAATTTTTGCGTGAACCAAAAAAGTTTTTAGAAATAGGAGCAGAAATTCCAAAAGGAGTATTACTAACTGGGCACCCAGGTACAGGTAAGACATTACTTGCGCGCGCAGTAGCAGGGGAAGCCCACGTACCATTTTTCCATCTTTCAGGTTCTGAATTCGTAGAGATGTTTGTTGGTGTTGGCGCATCACGCGTACGTGATCTTTTTAAAATGGCAAAGAAGTTAGCTCCAGCAATTATCTTTATTGATGAAATAGATGCTGTGGGACGTTCTCGCGGTGTTGGTATGGGCGGCGGAAACGACGAACGTGAGCAAACTTTAAACCAAATACTAGTAGAGATGGACGGCTTTGAACCAACCGACAAAGTCATCGTTATGGCAGCAACAAACCGATCTGACGTACTAGATAGCGCACTACTTCGCCCAGGCCGTTTTGATAGACGCGTAATGATGGAATTGCCAGACCGAAGAGACCGTACTGAAATACTAAAAATCCACGCTAAGAAAAAGAAAGTTGAAGCAGGAGTAGATCTTGAAACAGTAGCGTCTCGTACACCAGGATTTTCTGGAGCAGATTTGTACAGCGTTATGAATGAAGCCGCGATACTTGCAGCCCGCGATGATAGAAAAGAAGTTGCGCAAAGAGATTTATCTAGCGCAGTGGAAAAGGTAATGATAGGTCCAGAAAGACAAAGCCATCTTATGGGTGAAGAAGAAAAACGTCTTACTGCGTACCACGAAGCTGGTCACGCAATACTTGCATCAGTTTTGGAACATGCCGACCCTGTACATAAGATTTCTATTATTTCTCGCGGTAATGCCGGCGGTTATACATTAAAGATACCACTGGATGATAAACGTATTCATTCTAGAAATTCATTCCTGGACGATATTGTTGTTTCTCTTGGCGGGTTTGCAACAGAAGAAATCATTTTTGGAGACGTAACAACTGGGCCAAGTAACGACCTGCAGGTTTCTACAAATCTTGCGCGTGAAATGGTAACACGTTTCGGTATGTCTAAAGACATTGGGCCACTAGCAACTGCTCCTTCTTCAAAAGTAATGTTTGGTAATGCTGTAGATGGTGAGATTTCTCAATCTTTGCAAGCTAGAATAGATTTAGAAGTAGAGAAGATAATGAAGGACAGTTATAAACGTGCTCATGAACTACTAGCTAAATACAGAAATGTGTTAGACGCTATAGCAATAAAACTAATAGATGTAGAAACTTTAGAACAAGCTGAATACAATGAAATTATAAAATCTTTTGGTATTAAACCAAAGACACTATAATAAAAAGACCCCATAACGGGGTCTTTTTATATTGTCCATCCTGTTGGATTCGAACCAACGACCGGTCGTGTATAAGACGACTGCTCTACCAACTGAGCTAAGGATGGGTATGCACATACATTACTCTAATTAGCTTTGTTTTTCAAGTTTACTAATGTATAGTTAATTTATATATGGCTTACCGTGGCAAAGACAATCATATTCACCCAGCACACGCTTTTACAGCGATTGGGATTACATTGTTTTTTGTTGTTTGGCTTATCGCCGGAGCTGGTCCTGCCAGTGCTAACGCAGATGAAGAAGCTGGGTTACAGTCTTTAATTAACGAAAAAGATAGTGCTGCAAAAAATGAATTATTAAAGCCAGATGTGGTAATGGACATAGAAGAATCTATTCCAGAAGAAGGAGACATTCCTGTTATTGCTACAAACGGGGAAGAGCTTAGTCTAACTGTTCTTCCAAAAGGTAAACACCAAAGAATAAAAAGTGAAATTACAATTATTGCATCTAGTAATATAAATATTAAAACTTTGGAAAAATCTTTTACGATTGTTCCAAATGTTCCTGGTACATTTAATGTAAATGGCCGCGTGGCTACATTTAAGCCTAAAAATGATTTAGCACCACAAACAAAATATACTGTAACAATAGACGAAACACTGCATGGGGTAAATGGTGAATCTTTAGTTAAAAGTGTTTCTCAAAGTTTCGAGACAGAACCCAACTTAAAAATTCTTAGTGTTCCTTATTTCCGCCAGCAGTTTTCTCGTAGTTGCGAATCTGCTTCTATGCGTATGGCTTTGGCATTCAAAGGCGTAAATGTAAAAGACATGGATGTGGTCAAGGCTGCTGGTTATGACCCAATAGAAGCCGACTGGGCAAATAGAATTTGGGATAACCCATACGAGCAGTTTGTTGGATATATAGATGGTCCGCAGTCTGGTTATGGTATGTATGCCAGCGCTTTATCAAAAGCAGCAAAACATTTTGGGCGAGAAACAAAAATACTTACTAATCCAACTGCCGAGCAAATTGCGTCCGAAGTTTTGTCTGGTAACCCAGTTGTTATGTGGGGTTATATTAATGACACTGTTCCAAAGCTATCTTATTTTTATACTCGTGATGGCGTACGCGTGCCTATATATTCTAATGAGCATGCTCGAACTATTACTGGGGTAGTAGGCAGCGAACACGAGCCAGTTGGGTTTTACGTCCACGACCCACTGTCTGGCCGTGCTAACGAATACTGGTCTAAAGAAAGATTAGTAAAACATATGTCTATCTTTGGTGCCGTATCCAATCAAGCATTAGTTGTAGAATAAAAAAAACATAGGTCAAGCCTATGTTTTTTTGTTTATTCAAAATGTACAGTCTTAGTACGAGAGAGAAGGCGCGCGGCAATAGCTGTGTGCTTTTTTAGTTCTTTATCTTTTTCCAGTATTGCTTTGGCTTCTTTTTTAGCAGCTTCTACCAGTTTGATATTTCTTAGGGCTTCCATTGCCAGGTCGGAAATACCGGACTGCTAAACCCCAGCAAAATGTCCTGGTCCGCGTTCCATCATGTCGGCTTCGGCAAGCTCAAAACCATTCTTGGTTTCAACAAGAGAGACTAATCTTTTTGCAGACTTTTCACTTTCGGTATTACTTAATAAATAGCAGTAGCTTTGGTGTATTCCGCGGATAACACGACCGCGCAGTTGATGCAATTGCGCTGCGCCAAATCTTTCGGCTTCTTCTATTATTATAACACTGGCATTGGGTACATTAACCCCAACTTCAATAACACTGGTTGCAACTAATACGTCCAGCTCATGACGTAAATATTTATCCATGATGTCTTCTTTTTCTGCTGGCTTCATCTTGCCGTGCAGGATTCCAATGCGGTAACCTTTTAGTTCGCCTTTGGCTAAACGCTTTGCTTCTTCAACAACTGATCTACTGCCGCCGCTATTCTTAGACGGTCCATCTGATTCATCTTTCTCATCGATACGTGGGCAGATAACATATGCTTGGCGGCCGGATTTTAATTCCAGTCTTAGCTTGTCATACATTTCATCTCGTCCACCTTTTGGAATAAATTTAGTTATTACTGGTTTGCGTCCTGGCGGCATGTCGGTTAATAATGACAAATCCAAATCCCCAAATATAGTTAGTGCCAGGGTACGGGGAATAGGCGTAGCCGTCATAGACAGTAGGTGTGGGGCCAGCCCATCTTTACTAATTAATGCATGGCGCTGCTTGGCCCCAAAACGGTGTTGTTCGTCTATTATGGCCAATGCAAAATGACGCATTACTACTGATTTGTTCATAAGTGAATGCGTACCAATTAATATGTCTACGCTGCCATCCTTGGCCCATTTTAGAAGCTGGGCGCGAGATACTGGCGTCCATGGTACATCCAGTCTTTTCATGGATACGCTCTTTGCTGGGAATTTTTTACAGCCGCTACTGGTGATTAGCCCAATAGTTTTTCCAAAGGGGGCAAACATTTTACAAAAACTTTCAAAATGCTGGTTGGCTAATATTTCTGTTGGGGCCATATATAACACCTGCAACCTTTCATTTTTTTTATTCGGGCTGATTGAATTTATCGCAGCGTAAGATACTGCTGCAGCAATTGCAGTTTTACCGCTACCAACGTCGCCTTCCAATAGGCGAGTCATAGGAATATTTTGAGCAGTGTCTTTTAGTACATCATCCAGTACTATTTTTTGGCCTGCAGTTAAATCAAAAGAAAGTGTTTTTAAGAATTCTTTTATATCCGGGTTTATTTTGTAAGCTCCGTTTTCTCTGTATTCAGCGCGGGCGCGAAGACGTTCGATTTCTATATATAATATTTCCTCAAAAGCAAAACGTTTTCTAGCTGCGGCTGCGTCTTCTTTTTTGCGAGGCATGTGCATCCAAAGTAGTGCCGTTTCTAGTCTAGGCAGGTGGTACGTCTCTATTATACTTTCTGGTAATGGGTCTACTATTTTTTTGTGTACGCCAGCTGCAATAATCTTTTGCATTGTATAGTAAAACCATTTTGCATTTAGTCCTCGGGTTTCTGGGTATACGGGTATTTCGGTTACTTCAATACTACCTTCGCTAAACAGGGAATTACCTAGATTGTCTTTAGTTTTTAATACATCAGGGTTTAAGATACTGCGCTTACTGTTTTTAATAACAATATTCCCAGACAAGATTACGTTTTGACCTACCTTTAGCATGTTAGCCATATACGGCTGGTGTAGCCATGTTATTTCTACTTGGCCAGTAGTATCTTTTATAATAGCGCGGGTTAGGGGAATACGGCTTTTGTAAGATACTTCTTTACCTATTTTGGATATTTCTCCTTGAACTATCGACCGTTCTCCATCTACAAGTCCGGCAATGTTTTTTACATTACCAGTGTCTTCGTATCTATTTGGGAAATAAAATAAAAGATCCTGCAGTGTTAAAAGACCCATCTTAGCTAATGCGTCAGACTGGACTTTGGTAAGGCGTGTAATTTTTTTGATTTCTGAATTTGGTGCCATCCGGTAAAAGTATTAATACTATTTAAGAAGATTTGGCGGCGGTGTTTGTGGCCCGGGAATAGTTATTGTGTTTTTAGATTTTGGGTCTTTGTTCCAAACAAAAATTAAAACCAAAAAACCTATTGCTGCAAGAAAGGGTAGTAGTGTTGTAAATAAAGATTTGTTTGTTTTCATACTATTTGTTTACAAAAGGTGGCTTTGTACTAGTGGTATCTGGCGCTGTTTCAGGAAACCATTCGCTGCGCCATTTTTTTAATTGTGCTAATACTGCAGCGTCGTCACGACTGACTGATTTTGCTGTAGTTCTTAGTTCAGGGTGTCCGCCGGCTACTGTACCTATTTTAGACAAAGCTACTGATCCTTCGTACATTATTATCATAGTGTCTAGATACTGCTTGTCGAAAACCGCACCGGTTTGCTTTTGAGCATTTTCCGTAATATTAGCCAAAGCTTCTTTAGCAGAACTGTTTAGGTCTACGCTGTTAACTTTATCTTTGTTTAGGAAATTAAAAAAAGAGTTTCCTGTATTAGTAAAGCTACCAATAGCAAAACCAATTATTAAGACCACTACCAGTGCCAATATGCTTTTCATGAGTCTATTATATAACAAAACACCCTCGCTGCGCGAGGGTGTTCTTTATGCTTTACCTATAAGATTTTCTACTTCTGTAACAACATCTGAAAGAGAGAAGTTTGCTTTAACCAGGAATTTTGTAGCTCCGGCAGCAGTTGCTTTACCAAAAGCGTCACTATCTGCAAGGTTTGAGAACACAACAATAGGCACAGTCTTAGTCTTTTCCATTGTGCGAAGCTTGGCGATAACTTCAAATCCGTCTATGTGGGGGATAACAAGGTCACAAATAACTAAATCAAACTTGTCTTCTTCGGCTTTTTTAATAGCGTCTTGACCGTTTTGAACCATGATAACAGTAAAACCTGCCTTTTCTAGCTTTTTTGCGGTTAGTTCTTGGATAAATGAATCATCTTCAACAATTAGAATCGTTTTGCTCATATGTCTATATTATCACAATTATTAATTCTTGGGAATTGGAAGGTTTACTGTAATAGTTGTGCCTTCACCTAGCTTACTTTCTATTCCCACTGTTCCATTGTGTCCTTCTATAATACGTTTGCAGATATAAAGCCCGATTCCAGACCCAGCTGTAACCTTTTGGGTAGCATTAGGCGCACGGAAGAACTGCTTGGTAATCATTGGTAAATCAGTTTCACTAATACCAATACCACTGTCTTTGATGCTTATCTTCAAACTTTCGTTTTCTGTGATAAGAGATATTACAACACGTCCGCCGCTGTTAGAATATTTAATAGCGTTGTCTATAAGGTTTTGGAATACAATACGTAGCTTGGATTCATCGCCATGTATTTTAGGTATTGTTTGGCCAGGTTTTACATATATTATTTCAATATGCTGGCTAAATGCTTCGCTACCTAGTTCGAATACAACAGAATCAATAATATCTACGATATCTATATCGCCCATGTGGTATTCACTTTCGTGAGATGATGTTTTAGATAGTGCAATAAGATTTGTAGCAACATCCATCATTCTAGAGTTTGATGACATTAGTTTACTAACAACTTCTTTTTGGGCAATAGTTAACTCTCCTACATCTCCATCCTGAAGCATGTCTAGCATCCATTTTGATGCAGTTAAAGAAGTTCTTAGTTCGTGGGAAATCATCGACGCGGTTTCTTCGCGAGTTAGATTTTCTGGGTTTTTATTCTCATCCATAAGATTATTATAGCTTTTCTATCCAAAGCTTGCAAAAGAATAGCTGGGCAATGTATAATATATCCAGTCGTAAGGAATCTTTATTAGTTATCTATATGACTTTTATGATGCTAGGTGGACACTAATTTACGCTTTGCGTAAATAGAAGAATTAAAGCGCTATTCATTTATTTGAGTAGCGCTTATTCTTTTTTTGTATTAATCTAGGTGTATGAATAAAAGTACAAAAAATACTTGCCCATACTGCGGGGATAGCCCGGTTAATCATATCTTGGCTTATATTGCTCAAACCGTAGGTATTTTTTTAAGCCCTTTGTTTCGCAAGTTTTCTAAATTTTCACACAGTCGTTTTTCTAACTGGCTTTTAAACAGCGCAAATTTATTTTATGTTTCTTTGTCTCAAAAATTACACATTATATGGTTTGGTAAAAATAAAGCTGGCGCTGTTACTGGCCGGTCTCAGGTTATTTGGGACGAAGCCATTGCTCGGGGTATAGAGATGCAGCAAATGATTGTATACGGTAAACCAGTAGAACAATACCGCGCAAAAATAAAAAATAACAAATGGTTTTATTTTGAAAGTTTACCTATTCCTCAAAACCTGGCTCAGTCTAGTTATGACTATATAGATGACAAGATAGAATTAAAAAAAGTTTTAACAAAAGCTGGGATATCTGTACCTAAAAGTATTTCTGTCTCAAACCAAGCCGAAGCATTGGCTGCATTTAATCTTTTATCTAAACCTGTTATTACAAAACCCAGAGTTGGTTCACGAGGAAGACATACGACTGTTTATATAAATAACGAAGAAGAATTAGTAAAATCTTTTAATATTGCTCAAAAGATTTGCCTCTATGTTGCTGTAGAAGAATATTTAACTGGTCCTGTTTGCCGTGCAACTCTTGTTGGTAAAAAACTGGTTGGGTTCTTTGAAGCCAAGCCTCCAGAGATTGTTGGTGATGGTAAACATAGCGTAACCGAGCTAATAGAAATAAAAAACAAAACAAAACCCGAGCGTGTCGAAGATATAAAGATAAACAAAGAATCACTGGATTATCTAGCTCGCCAGGGCCAAAGCGTGGATTCTATTCCGGATAGTGGGGTGGTTGTGCAAATACTTTCTCGCACAGGTAGATATTTTGGGGGAGAGACAAGAGAGCTTGTGAATACTGTTCATCCTAAATTAAGAGAATATTTAGAAACAGCCGTAAATGCAATAGACGTACCAGTTGTTGGGTTTGATGTAATTATTCCTGACCCAGAAGCTGATCCCGATACTCAAAAATGGGGAATAATAGAAGCGAACAGTTTGCCTTTTATCGACCTGCATTATTACCCACTGCACGGCAAGCCTGTAAACATTGCTAGCTATGTTTGGGATTTATGGAAATAAAATAACTTATTAATAAATTTAATAAAATAATAAAAATAGTATATAATAGCAACCTATGAAACCATTTTTTATTACGATAGTTATTGTTCTTTTTGGTGCGCTTGTTACTTATTCATATATTACTAGACCAGTTACCAATCCTTCTGAAAATAGTAATACTGCAAATAATTCTACAGAAAATATTAAATCCAAAATTAGTGAAGACGTAAATGTTCGAACTATTTTTATGGCTATTAATTCCGATGAGTCAAAAGCTGAATTTAAACTAAGTGAAGTTTTGCGCGGTAAGCCAACACTAGTTGTAGGTACTACTAATATTTTATCTAGCGATGTTGGTGTTACTTTTGCTCCAGCAAATATTATGATTAGTGACGTTAGTATAAACGCACGCACCTTGAAGACAGACAGTACTCAGCGTGACGGAGCAATATCTAGATTAATACTGCATTCAGATAAACCCGAGAACGAATTCATTACTCTAAAGAATATCGTTGTGGCAGGTCTACCTACTGAAATAGCTAGAAATACAAAATTTTCGATGAATGTCACAGGGGACCTAACAATAAATGGAATTACTAAGAAAACTGCTTTCTCTGGATCAGGTACTGTGGGTATAGATAATAAATTTAAGGGTGAACTAGGCACTGTTATTACTCATTCTGATTTTGGTATTAAAATACCAAATCTACCTTTTTTGGCTAATGTTGATGATGATTCCAAAATAAATATTTATTTTGTAGCTAAGTAAATAAAATATAAAAACCCTGATTTTAATAAATCAGGGTTTTTATATTAAGCTAGATTATTCCAGTGTAATACTGTCTACGTTTGTAGCTTTTAAATCTTTTTCTATATCTATAGTTGCATCGGATTCACTTTGGCTGCTTAATGCTTGTGCCTGAGTGTCAGTAGCTTTTATCTCAGCTTGCTTTTGCATTATTTCTGCATCAATCTCTTGAGATTTTTTGTTTTGCATCATATTCATTGTTAAAACAGCTGCAAGAATTAAAACTATTATTATAACAATAGTACCCAAATGGCTCTTCTTTGGAGCAGGGGACAAATTTGGCATACCACTCATTGTTGTTTGGTCCATATATTCGATAAGATTAAATTATTAAAGTGCTTTTAGTGCTGTAACTACTTCTTGCAGCTTTTCTTGGATGGTTTTTGCATCTGCTTTTATGCCATCTAATAATGCTTTGTTTGCTGCTTTTGTTGCATCATCAATTCCTGATGCTATAACAGTAGTCTTTACTTTTGTATCTAGCGCTGCAACTAATGTTTTTACAGAATCTAGTGATGCCTGGACAGCAGTAGTATCTTTACCGTCTGCTTTTATTTTGTCTACTCTTGATTGAATACGGTCTGTTAGCTTTGTTAGTCTTTCTACCATTGCCCCAAGACGAACCTGCATCTTTTGGTGTAATTCGTTTTTTAGTTCTTCTCTTTTTTCTTTAAGATCTTTTTTGATTTCTTCTTTCTTTGTTTTCATTTCGTCGCGGTTTTCTTTCATTTTGTCTTTTATTTCACCGCGTGATTCTTCACGTTCTTCTTTTGTCATTTCTTTTTTATCTTCACGCATTTTTTCAATTTCAGTTTTGTTTTCTTGGCGCAAATTTTTTACTTCACCAATTTTTGTTTGGCGTAGGTCTTTCATTTCGTCGCGGTTTTCCATACGGTCTTCTCTGATTTCCTTGCGAATACCATTTGGAGCTTGTGGTGTTTTACCATCACGATATAGTGTTGGTACTGGTGCTGGAACACCTGTTACTGGTACTACTGTTACTGTTGTGTCTGGAGCAGTAGCCCCTGTTGCAGTAGTTACTTCTTCTGCAGATACGCTTCCTGCTAGTAGCATTCCTGCTGCAGCAAAAGCTGTTAATAAATGTTTCTTATTCATATCTATAATTACTAATTAATACTGCATCTATTATACTATTTATATATAGAATAGGGGAAGACTATTTGTGGTGGTTATGCTCATGCATCAAATTATGGACATTTTCCTGGATTAGGACGTATAAAAACCTTAGAAATACTGATACATAAGCAACTGCCATCCAAGAAGCTACAAAATAAAAGATGCTTTTATTCGGACTGCCCCATAAATCTTTCATAGGGTTGTCTATAATAGTAAAAAATAAAGATACCCAATACGTAAAACAGCTACCACAAAGTAATATCTTTTTATAAGACCCTAATATTTTTTCTATTCTATTTTTGTATCTAGGGTGGTCATTTATCCAATTTCTCCAAATTACAGCGAAACCGGCAATACTAAAAGTTGAAAATATAAATTCATTCATAATAAAAAAATAGGGTACATAAGTACCCTAAAATAATTTGATAATAATTTAGTTTTGGCTTAACCCAAAAAGTTCCTGAGCTTCCTTTGTAATTGAAAATTCAAAAGGTAACTTTTCATTAATTAAAAGATGAGATTCCGCCAACTGATGAGTAAAAAGACTTTGGGTGCATTCGTAAAAATCATTTTTTTCCTGAAGATTAAAGATGACCGTGCCATCTATCTTTTTCAGGTTAATTAAAGAACAGCTGCAGTCGCAGTTGTGCACCAAGATACAACCTGTGTGTTTAAAAAAAGTAGACTGCACTTGAAGCATAAAAGTATATACTTTTCCTGCGGCATGCAAATTTGTATCTACTATGCCGTAATGGTGAGGGAGCATGTCTTGTTCACTAAGAATACTTTTCTTTTTTTCAGGGTCTTCTCTTACTGCTAAATGAGCAAAACTATTCCAGACCGTACTACTAACTCTATTCCCAAATAAAATAGAAAGTTCTTCTATAGAATTTAAAGCATTAACTTTAAGCTCGTAGTACGGATCATCTTTTTTAAGAGGAAAGGTCTCTTTTTTAAACAAAGAAAGAAAACCTTTACCAAGACTGGAAAGCACGGCTCTTGCGTTCTTGATTTCCCTAGGGACATTTCGTTTACTGATCCAGCCCATATAAGCGTAAGCTCTATCTACCAGATCTTCATGAAATCCATTTTTAATTAACTCTACCCAGGAATCGGGGAGTGTGATGGTTTTCTTAACTTCTTCAATGTTCAGTGCCTGTAATTCCATTACAATCCCTGAAAGTTCGCATTTTTTGCACATAATAAATATTTTTATTGGTTCTTTTTTATCTTAGCGCAAATCTTTTGCAAATGCAAGTTATTTGCAAATGCAAAGAATTCTTGCTATTGTGACTAAGAAGTCTTATTATATTAATTATGAACATGTATTTAGCGCTTATTGCTGTGGCTATTGTGCCAGTTTTATTTATGTTTTTGTTGCCTAAGAACAAGAACTTTTTCAGTAAACCTATTGTCAAAGGTTTCGGGCTGGGTGTTTATGCTGCATTGATCTTTGTATTAATTAAAGAATCCCTGGAACACGGAGGAGGTTCTTTAACAGTAGGCGGTCTTGTGCTGGGGCTACTTGTTAGTTTTTTGATAGGCTACTATTTTGAGGAATTCCATCACCACCACGAAGATGGCGGTATGCATATTCATACAAAAATATCTGCTGTAAAGATTCTTGTTTCTGATTTCTTTCATAACATTGTAGACGGTATAGCTATAGTTTCCGGGTTTTCTATCAGTAACACTATTGGGCTAACATCTCTTGTTGGGGTATTGGGTCATCAAATTATACAGCAGTCAGGACAACAAATGCTTTTGGCTTCAGAAGGTGTAAAACCGGTAAAGGCTATTTTTATTTCTTTTTTAATTTCTTTGTCTGTATTTTGCGGAATGTTTCTGTCAGAAGGCATAGTTATTGAAAGCGTTTTAATGTCTCTATCTTCTGGAATTATACTGTTTAAGATAATTACAGACATAAAAGAAACCAAATGGAAGACTTCTTCTGTTTTAGGTTTTGTTCTTGGTTTAGCCGTATTATTATTTTCATTATTCTTAGTGCCTCATACGCACTAAGAATTTTTATTTTTATGTTAAATAAGAAAGATCTTAAACCTACTGTTTCAAGAAATACTCCTGTTCGTGCTGCTGTGCTTAAAATCTTCGAAGACAAGCACAAACCATTGTCTATTAAAGAAGTCGTTTCTTTAATAAAAATCCCAGCAGATGAATCAACCGTTTATCGTGTTGTTAATTTTTTTGTTGAACAAGGTTTACTAAAACAAGTTTTTATACAAAAGGATGCTACTTTTTATGAATTAGCAAATAGAGAAGATCATCATCATTTGGTCTGTACTAACTGTAAGAAGATTACAGACTTTCATGGTTGCGGGGTGGACAGTCTTGTAAAAAATGCATTAAAACAAAACCCAGAATTTAAGATTGTAAATTCTCATTCTCTTGAACTTTTTGGTCTTTGCCGAACTTGCGCTTAATTTATGGATACAGAAATTTTAAAGGCTACTGTTGTTGATATCGTTAGTGAAAATTCTGCTATCTTACCAGGGACAGATATTGTAGAAAGAACTCAGGTTTTAAAAGTTAAATTAAAAGATGGCGGAATTATTACAGTAAATAATAGTCGAGCCGAGGTTTCTTTGGGTAAAAAAGTTTATCTAGAGAAAACAGGTCGGGGTGCTATTTATGACTACAACGTAGCTGCTGTTTCAAAGATCCCAACTTTGGGTGTTTTGTTGGCTTTGTTTATTCTTATTACTATTCTTGTTGGCAAGAAGCAGGGTGTTAGAGGATTAGTTAGTCTTCTTATTACTGTATTTGTTATTTTTGGTTTTTTGATTCCTAAATTGCTTGTATCTAGTAGTCCATTTATTTTAATTTTGGGTACTACTTTGTTTTTAACAGCATTGTCGGCATTGGTTACACACGGCAGAAACCGTGTTACTTATGCTGCTATTTCTGGGATGATGATTACATTGGTTGTTTCTTCACTCATTGGAATTTTGGCATCCGTATCTGCAGGGTTAACCGGTCTTACTGACGAATCTTCTGTTTATTTTATGGTTTCTCAAAATGGCAGTGTTAATATGCAAGCGCTATTTTTAGGCGCTGTGTTAATTGGACTACTCGGGGTTTTGTATGATGCAGCAATTTCTCAAGCTGTATATGTTGCCGAAACAATAAAAAATTCTCCGCTACTTAGCAAAAAAGAATTATTAAGTAGTGCCATGCGTTTTGGGCGCGAGCATATTGGGGCATTGGTGGACACGCTGGCTATAGTTTCTATTGGGGCGGCATTAGTAGATACACTACTTATTGTAAAACATGCCAGTGGTCCAATAGGTATGATACTTTCTAACGAATCAGTAGCTAGTCATATACTGCAAATTCTTGTGGGTAGTATTGGTGTAATAATGGCAGTCCCAATAACTACTTGGATAGCAGTAAAAATTCTACACGGGAAAAATTTGGATAATCTTAATAATTCTCATAGTCATAATCACTAATATAAAAACCGTAGATTTCTCTACGGTTTTTATATTATTTAATTTAGTTAGTTACTGGGTCTACTCCTGCCCACAAATTCATTGTGTTTAGTTCTGTGTGACCGTTTGCTTTCATGTATAAGAATAGTTGGATCTTGTAAGCTGTAGCAAATTTTAGTGGACCGTTTAGTAGATGCATAGCACGTGTTTGCATACTCCATAGATTTACTTCTTCATTTAGCTGTTCTTCTGTAAAGTTTTCTATTATAGCGCTAACATCTTTTGCTTGCTTTTCCATTGCGGCGTCAAAGCTTGAAAGGGGAAGACCAGCTGCTGCTTCGGACATTGTTTTGTATATACCCATGTCGCCATCTCTTAGTGCTGTAGCGGTTGCGATGAACATGTAACTAAGATATTCCAGTAATTCTTGTACACTGCGTTGGCCGTCAGTTGGTTTGTAAGACATATCACTGTCTGTTAGTTTTGTAGCAAGGTGGCGGATGATTTGGAATTCTTTATCCAAAGACCCCATGTATTCTTGTTTAGTGATCATATTAAATTTATTATTTATTAATGTGGCCAGTATAGCACAAAACAAAATCCCCTTAATTAGGGGATTATATGAGGAGGCGAGAAGATTCGAACTTCCGGACCTTTAACAGTCGGCGGTTTAGTAAACCGCTGGTTTAAACCACTCACCCACGCCTCCGCGTGATTAATATAGCACATTTATTTATTAAATAAAATCTATTTTGAGCCTTTTATCGATAGCTTATTTATGCTATAAATGGGCTTACGGAACCGTGTCAGAGTGGTCTAACGTACCTCTTTGCTAAAGAGGCAGGGTGTAAAAACCCTCGCGAGTTCGAATCTCGCCGGTTCCGCCAGTGTTTAGAGCTTGCTCTTATTTCCCTTAATATAGTATTATTGGCTTATGTCAAAGACAATACTTATTATCGAAGATGACCTATTCTTACAAGAATTAGAAGCATCAAAATTAAAGAAAGCTGGCTACGAAGTAAAACAAGCTAAAGATTCTATTGAAGCAGATGAGATTTTTAAATCTGGCGTTCAAATAGATTTGATTTTGCTGGATCTAATGCTACCAGGGCTCGATGGTTTTGCTATCCTAAAGAAAGTTCGCGATGACGAATCTACAAAACATATTCCAACTATTATCTTTTCTAATCTTTCAGAAGACGGAGATATCCAAAGAGCAGAAGATTTAGGTATTAGTGAATTCCTTCTAAAATCAAACTTTAGTTTGAATGACCTGGCTCACAAAATTAAATCTGTAATCGGTGAATAAAAGAGATGTTTTAAAATACCAGGGTTGACCCTGGTATTTTTTGAATGGAATAAGGGTATTTTGGAAAAGTTATCCACTGTTTTACATTAGCAAAAAAGAGGAATATAATAATTTAGCAGTTTCGAAACTCTGCAACTATTAAGGGTTTATTTAGCCGAATATTCCCAGTAAGCAACAATAACGTATATGGTGATATATACAAAAAATTGGCTCAAATTTTTATTAGGTTTCTCTATTTGTCTTATCTTGCGGTTAATACCGTTTCGCCCTCCTAATGTAGAACCAATAATGGCCACACAAATGCCATTCTCAAAAGCTTATGGCAAAATTTATGGTTTTTTGTTTGCTTTTTTAAGTATATTCTTGTTTGATGTTCTAACTGGTAAATTGGGCTCTTGGACTTTAGTGACTGCTTTTGCTTATGGTTTTCTTGCTCTTTGGGCAGCTTATTATTTTAAAAATAAAGAAAGTACATCCATAAATTATGTAAAGTTTTCCATAATGGGTACTTTGGCTTATGACATTGTGACTGGTCTTTCTATTGGGCCAATATTTTTCCAACAACCTTTTATGCAAGCTCTTATTGGGCAAATACCTTTTACCATGATGCATCTTGTGGGGAATATTGGGTTTGCTGCTATTGCATCACCTTTGATTTATGGATTTGTTGTAGAAAACAAAAAATTAGAATTGAATAATATTATAAAAATATTTGACCATAAAAAGATATGAAAAATATTTTAAAAAATAAAAAATATTTAATTTTGTCTCAAATTAAAAAAAGAGACGGGTCTATTGTTCCATTTGACCAATATCGTATTACTAGGGCAATTATGCGAGCGATGCAGTCAGTGGGGGAATATAATGAAATTAAAGCAGAAGCTTTAACTAAAAATATTTTAGATGCATTGTGTGCTTTTAAAAAAGAAAATAATATTAAAAAGTTTGTTCCAAGTGTAGAAACAATTCAGGACATTGTAGAAAATGAACTAATAATGTCAGGCTTACTTCAGACGGCAAAAGCTTATATTCTTTATCGCAACGAAAGATCTATTGTTCGAGAAAAAGTAGGCTTCGTACCAGAAAAAGTTAAAGAACTTGTTGAAGAAAGTAAAAAATATTTCCGTAATTCATTAGCAGAATTTGTTTATTATCGTACTTATGCAAAATGGATAGACGAAGAAGGTCGTAGAGAAACCTGGGTTGAAACAGTAGATCGCTATATTAATTTTATGCGAGATAATATTGGGTCAAAATTAACCGAAAAAGAATATAGCGAAGTTAGGGAAACTATCTTGAAACAGGATTCAATGCCTTCAATGAGACTGTTGCAGTTTGCTGGCAAGTCAGCCAGAAAGACTAATGTATGTGCTTACAATTGTTCATTTATCGCACCTAAAACTTTTCAAGATTTTGCTGAAATAATGTACATTTCTATGTGTGGTACTGGGGTTGGTTGGTCTGTGGAAAGTGAAAATATTCAAGCTATGCCTCAAATTAAAAACCAAAATGGAAAGAAGTTACCAGTTTGTGTTATTCCAGACAGTAAAGAAGGCTGGGCAGATGCATTCTCTTTTGGGATGGAGACTTGGTTTTCAGGTAAAGACGTAGAATTTGATTATTCAAAGATTCGTCCAGCCGGCTCACGTCTTAAAACTATGGGTGGAAAAGCCTCAGGCCCGGAACCTTTGCGTTCATTATTGGAATTCACAAAAGAAAGAATTTTAAAACGCCAAGGAAGACATCTTACCAACTTAGATGCTCATGACATTATTTGTAAAATAGGTGAATGCGTTGTAGCTGGTGGGGTCAGAAGAAGCGCCATGATTTCTTTATCTGATTTAGATGATGAAGCAATAAGAGATTCTAAAAAAGGCCAATTTTATCTTTTAGAAGGCCAAAGAATGTTAGCTAATAATTCTGCTGTTTATAATGTAAAGCCAGATGTTGTAACATTTTTAGATGAATGGGTGGCTTTGGTTAAAAGTGGTAGCGGGGAACGGGGAATTTTTAATCGAGGTAGTTTGGTTAAAACATTACCCAAAAGAAGACTTGCTCAATGGCCAGAAGAAAATTATCCTGCATGGGGCACAAATCCATGTGGAGAAATTATTCTACAGTCAAAACAATTTTGTAATTTATCCGAAGTTGTTGCCAGAGCCGAAGATACAGTTGAATCACTTGTAGAAAAAGTTCGGGTGGCTACAATTCTTGGGACTTATCAATCATCCTTAACTTATTTCCCGTATCTTTCTAAAGAATGGCAACAAAATTGTAGTAAAGAAAGATTATTAGGTGTCTCGATAACGGGGCAGTGGGATTCTAAAATTGCGCGTGATCCAGAAGTATTACAAAAATTAAAAAATGTAGCAATTGAAACAAATAAAAAATACGCAAAACGTTTCGATATTCCAGCGTCTACTTGTATTACTTGTGTAAAGCCATCAGGTACCGTTTCTCAAACAGTGGATTGCTCTTCTGGTATGCACCCAAGACATGCACCTTACTATATTAGACGTATTCGTATTTCGGCCAATGATGCATTATTTAAAATGTTAAAAGACCAGGGTGTGCCTTATTTCCCAGAAGTTGGTCAAACATTACAAAATGCTACAACTTTTGTTTTTGAATTTCCAGTAAAATCTCCAGAGGGGGCTATTTGTAAAGATGATATAGATGCCCTAACTCAACTTGAACACTGGAAAGTTGTTAAAGAAAATTTTACCGAGCATAACCCATCTGTAACAATTTCTGTAGGAGATGATGAATGGTTAACTGTTGCAAATTGGGTTTATAAAAATTGGGATATTGTTGGCGGGTTATCATTTTTACCAAGATCAAATCATGTGTACCAATTAGCACCATATGAAACAATTACTAAAGAAAAATATGATGAAATGGTAAAACGTTTTGGAGAAATTGATTTTTCAAAAATTGTAACTTATGAAAAAGAAGATGAAACAGAAGCCAAAAAAGAGTTAGCCTGTGTGGGTGGTACTTGTGAAATATAATTATGCTTTATACTGGCAAAGGTGACGACGGTAGTACAAAAACTTTTGGATGTAATCAACGCATATCCAAAGGTTCTAGCGTTGCTGAAGCTTTAGGTTCATTAGATGAAATTAATTCATTTTTGGGTTTAGTAAAAGTAAAAACTGAAAAGAATAGTTTTGTTTTTAGAAGTGATATTTTATTAATTTCTGCCATTTTAGAGCAAATACAGCAAGACCTTTTTATTATCCAAGCTGGAATTGCTGGTGCTGATAAAAAAATAAATCTAGAAAAAATAAAATGGTTAGAAGATATTACTAATAGTATCGAAAAGATAATTCCACCCATTAATTCTTTTTTTATTTCTGGAGGGTCTGAGATTTCTGCTTTGTTTGATATTGCTCGCACTATTTCTCGTCGGGCAGAAAGACGTGTTGTTAGTGTTAATGATGAATTTAATGATGTAAGCCCTGAGACCTTGGCCTACCTTAACAGACTTTCCAGTGTTCTTTATGCTTTTGTTCGTTTAGTTAATTTCCAGAATGGAATAAATGAAAATAAGCCAAATTATAATTAAATTGCTTTTAGCCAATAATTGTTACATAATTTTTATACCATGAAGATAAAGAAACCTTTACCCAGAAAAGCCTATGAAAAAAATGCTGAAATTTATAAAATTTTAGCTAATTCAAAGCGCCTAGAAATCCTAAATCTTCTTCGTGAGCAAGAAATGTCAGTAGAAGATCTTGTAAAAACACTAGAAGTCCCTAAAGCTAACGTGTCACAACATTTGGCATTACTTCGGCATGCAAAATTAGTTGTGGTTAGGCGTTCTGGTTTAAATGCACATTACAGTATTATTGATCCTAGAATTGTAGAACCTTGTAGAATATTACATGAGCTTTCTAAAAAGAAATAACTATTATTAATTAAAAATAAAATATGTTTAAATATTTAATACTCGAAGTTCTCTCTGCTCTTGTTGGTATAGTCGCCTTTATATTATTGATAGTTTATTTATGGAAAAATAGACTTATTCATAAAATAGTAGAAAACAAACATTTTGTTATTCCAACTATTTTAATAGTTGTGGCAGTTTTTGCTGGGTTAATTTCTAACCGTACTTACGCACCAGATTTTGCAATGCCTATGTTTATTCATTCGCATGCTCCAGGTAAATTACCACCATCTATTCCATTTACTAAAATTTTTAAATTCTTAAGTTATGAAAATAAATTAGAGCGTATCGAAGATATTGGGGCTAGTCCTGAAAGTGTCCCAGCCGAATCTCAAAAACCAGATGCTGACGGAATTGTACGAATTTCATTAGTCGCAAAAGAAGTTGTTTCTGAAATTGCTGACGATGTTTATTTTAATTACTGGACTTATAATGGACAGGTTCCTGGGCCAATGTTACGTGTTAAAGAAGGTGACCAGGTTCAAATTTCTTTAACAAATGATGAGACTAGCTTGCATGATCATAATATTGATCTGCATGCTGTTACTGGTCCTGGTGGCGGGGCATCTCTTACTCACGTTATGCCTGGCGAAACAAAGACTTTTGAATGGAAAGCATTAAATCCTGGTCTTTATGTTTACCACTGTGCTATGCCAAATGTTTCTACTCACAATTCTCATGGGCAATATGGTCTTATTTTAGTAGAACCTTTGAACGGTTTTTCTAAGGTAGATAAAGAATTCTACGTTATGCAAGGCGAGCTTTATACCATTGGTGATTTAGGTAAAAAGGGATTAGTTCCTTTTGACTCACAAGCTCTTTTGGATGGTATACCTAACTATGTGACTTTTAACGGACGAATAGAAACTACTCCAAGAATGAATGCAAAAGTAGGGGACAAAGTTAGAATTTATGTTGGTAATGGTGGAGTAAATTTAATTTCATCTTTTCATGTAATTGGAGAAATATTTGATACTGTGTACCCAAACGCAAGTATTGGTGGTGCTCTTGAACATAACACTCAAGCTACAGCTGTATTACCAGGAGGAGCAGCTATTGTAGAATTTACACTGGATGTTCCTGGAAATTATTTATTGGTTGACCACGCGCTAGCTAGAATGAACAAAGGCGCTTGGGCTGTACTCAAAGTTACTGGTCCAGAAAACCCTAATGTTTTTAAAAGCATTAATCCTAATGCAGCTATGGAAAATATGAAATCAGGTTATTAATGTGCTATTGCTAACCCAATAGCATTGGTTGCGCCGGATTCCAAAAGAATCCGGCGCAGTTCTTTTATTGTGCCGCCGGTTGTTGTAATGTCGTCTATTATTATACATAGCGCTCCGCCCAGTAATTCCGGTTTTATAACCTGGAATGTATTAACAGGGGAATTTAGTCTTTCGTTTCTATTCTTTATACTAGCCTGGGGTATCGGGTCTTTAATTTTAATTACAATATCACCGCCTAAAAAATAAATAGGCTCTTTTAGATTACCTAAGATTTCTTTAGCCAGAACTTCTGCCTGATTAAAGCCTCTATTTTTATGCCTATTCTTAGAAATTGGCACAGGGATTAATATGATTTTAGTATAGTTATTTAATTCAAAATATTCACTAGTAATGTCTTGCAATGCGTCCGCCATTGTTCGCCCAAATATTTTTAATCCAGCAAAACGTTTTCTATATTTTGCATCAGTTAAGATTTTTTTGATAGCAGGGTGTCTATATTCGTACAGCGCATGTACATATTCGGGCAAATCATTTTCAGGGCGGGGAATAAGCCCTAAGCAGCTTTTACATAAAGTTTCTCCATTACTAGAACACCTAAGACATTTCTCATTAAAAAAGATTGAATCTAAAAGCCCGTAAAATAGCTTCGTTATCCTCATATAGCTATCATACAATATAATTGTTGTGATATACTATATGCACGTATGTCCATTATTGATTCTTTCGGAAAAATCATCTCATCCTTTATTTCTAAAAAGGAATCTTCTCATGTTGCAGTAGGTATTGATATTGGCGCAACTAGTATCAAGCTTGTGCAGTTTTCTTTAAAAAACAATAGAATAGTTTTGGATACTTATGGGTCTATTGCTCTTGGTCCTTATGCTGGTTTACCAGTAGGAGCCGTAGCATTACCTGACCCTGAAAAAATAGGTGAAGCTATAAAAGAACTTGTAAAAGAATGTAATGCTGATACTACTAGAACCGCTGTAGCATTGCCTACCAGTGCTAGTTTGTTTAGAGACATCGGTATACCTTCTGGTATTACTGATGACGAAATGAAGACAGTTGCTATGACAGAAGCCCGCAAAGTTATACCAGTACCAGCAGCCGATGTTGATATTGACTGGCTGTCTATTCCTAAAGAGATTCTGCCAGAAGACGTACAAAAAGAAGACAAAAAACATCTTTTACTTGTTGCTGTGTCTCATGAGTCCAAGAAAAGAGTAGAATCTTATATGTCTGCATCAGGAGTAATTCCTGTAATGTATGAGATAGAAGTATTCTCTAGTATGCGCAGTATTTACACACATGAACGTGCTCCTATTGTTTTGATTGATTTAGGCGCTGCTCATGTAAAAATTAGTATTATTCACGAAGGTAGTATGCGTAGAGCTATATCTCTAGACCGTGGTTTTAACGAGCTTGATAACACCTTGGTTTCTCGAGGTATGGATTTTGCTGCTGCTCATAAAATCAAACATTCTAGTTCTATAACAGCGCTTGGTGAAAACGAAACAGCAATGCGTGAAGTCTATACATCAATTCTTAAAGACATTGGTAATGCTATATCTGAATACGAAAGATATTCTCACGCTTCTCCTGTACGCGCTGTAATTTTTGGGGGAGGTGCTGAAATGCAGGGTATCGTTGAATTTACCCAAAGTATATTGGGTATCCCTACAGAAAAAAGTCACCCATTCGAAAGAGCTACTGTTCCAGAATTAGTAAAAGATATAATCCCTAGTATAGAGCCAGAGTTCACTGTTTGTTCTGGTATCGCTATGAGACTTTTAGCATCATAATTTTATGAATCAAGACTCAAACACATTTATACCCCACGAAAGCAAACCTAAGACTAATACACAATTAGGGGGAGCTTTTCTTGTTTTGGCTTTAATTATTTTCTTGGTATCAGTTGTTGTAGGGGGGATGTCTTTTATCCTTAGAAGAAATAGCGCTTCTCAGCTTTTGACTTATAAAAATAGTTTAGATGTTTCTAGAACAAGATTTAGCGAAGGTCTACCTATTCGTAGTATAGAAGAATTTGATAAACGCTTAAAAGCATCTAAAGATTTGCTAAATAGACATAAATCTTTTGACGGGCTTTTTGGCTTGATAGAAAAAATTACACTTAAAAATGTACAATTTGTTTCTTTCTCTTATTCCGAAATAGATAATACAAAGAAAAATGTAGTGCGTCTTACTGGCCGAGCACCAGACTATAAAACAATAGCAGAAGAGTCTGAACAGTTTTCCTTAGATCCTGATGCCCGTCGTTATATTACTGACGTTGTTTTTTCTAATCTTTCTGTTGACCCAAAAACAAATTTAATTAGCTTTGAAATAATGTTTACTGTTGATCCAGAATTTTTGTTATACAGAAGATATGTAAGTGGGGAATCTAACACAAATACTGGTTTAGATAATAGTGTCGAATCTGTTAGACAAGTATCTCCTAATATAAAGAATCAATAATATGAAAACAATACTTTCAATAATCTTCTTTGTAGCGGCAATAGTCATAACAGTATTTTTTACTGTTCCACAATATAATTGTGCTATACCTGCTTGTTCTTATGATGGAATCAAGGCTATTAGTGCGAATAAATCTAGCTATAGTGCAGCATTAACAAGTGCCCAGAATTTAGAAGCAAGAAGAGATGACTTAACTAAAAAATACAATACTGTTTCCCCAGAAGATCATCAAAAGATAGAAGCTTTGCTTCCTAACAATGTCGACAACATAAAACTTGTTCTAGAACTTGAGACTTTGGCAAAAAAATACGGTTTATTAATTGAAAGTCCTAAGTTGGATACAAAAGCTACAACTGGTAGCGCTGATATAGGAACAACTACTACTGGTCAAGCAATAAGAGCAGCCGGGGATACTGGTCTAGCAGGGTCACTACCTTATGGTAGTTTTACGCTAGATTTTACTGTTAGAGCTACTTATGAAAATGCAAAATTACTATTATCTGATATCGAACATAATTTAAGATTAATAGAACCAGTTTCTGTTACATTAAAGGTTCCTGGGGTAGATACTTCTTCTCCGGCTACTACAACTAAGACCAAAAAATACCCACCAGGAACTTATGATGTTACAATTAAAACTGTAATTTACTATTTAAAAAATTAGTATGTCTAAGAAAAAAATAATCATCATTTTAGTTGTACTAGCATTAGGTGTTGGACTATTCATATTTAAAAGTGGAGGAGGGAAAGACCTTGTTTCTTCTGAAGCTGTGGTTGTTCAGGATAATAGTTTAGCTAACGATTTTATAAAAGCTTTGATGGGTGTAGAAAATGTCTCACTAGATACAAGCTTGCTGAATTCTTCTGTTTTTAAATCTCTTGTTCCTTCTGGTGCTTATGTAGACCCAAATCCTAATAAAGGTAAGACTGATCCGTTTTCTGAAATTTCTGGTACTCAAGTTGTTGTAAATGACGGCCCAGAAAATTCTCCTAGAAATTTTGGTGGCTTGCAGGAAATAAACGCTACAAATGTTTCTCCGGCTGGAGTTCAAATAAAGACTTCTAAGATAACATCTACTACCGCTACTGTTTCTATAACTGGCTTGCCAAAGGGTAACAAAGTTACTGTTGCTTTGTCTGGGGCAAATAATGTTTCTATTCCTTCTGTTAGTTTGACTTACAAGGAAGCGTCTTCTGAATATTCCGCAGTAGTTACTGGTCTTGTTAGTAAAATAAAATATACTGCATCTCTTGAGACTCCAATAAATTATGCTGGTTTACAAGCAGATTTCCAAACAAAATAATTATGAACGACATAAATTTATTTGTTCGTGCCGGGCTTATAACATCCGAGTCTGCCAGGGAAATATCCAAATTGGCAGATGCTAATTTTAAAGGTGACGTTATTAGTGCACTTATAGATAGTGGTATTACTGAAGACAAGGTACTGTCTGTATTAGCTATAGAATATTCTTTACCTTATGCTGTAAAAGAGCCAGGGGAGATCAGTAATGATGTATTAAATTTTGTTACAGAATCTTCTGCTTTGGAATACAATCTTGTTCCTCTTTCTTTGACTGATGGAGTTCTGGAAATAGGAATACTAGACCCAAATCAACCCGGACTACGTGACGCTATTCGTTTTATTAGTGAAAATAAAAACGTAGCGTATAAACTTTTCTTAATTTCACCAAGACTTTTTAAAGCTATTGCTTCTAGATATAGTGGTGTTGGAAATATTTCTGATGAAGCAATGCGCCAAGTAAACCAAGGTAAAACCGAGGGTGGTGACCTACTTACTATAACAAATGAAGACACAAAACCAGTAGATGTTACTGCTACAAAAGAAGATGCGCCTATGCGTAGAGTCTTGTCTACTATTATTCGTGATGCTATTGCTATGCGAGCATCTGATATTCACATGGAGAATACTGGTAAATTAGTAAGAGTACGCTACCGTATTGACGGAATACTTGAAACCAAGACAACAATACCCAGTGAAGCTGCTTCTTCTTTGGTTGCTCTTGTAAAATTAAATTCAAAATTATTGTTAGATGAACACCGTAAGCCACAAGACGGAAGTTTTTCTGTTGTTTATCAAAACCGCAAGGTTGATCTGCGTGTTTCTACTTTGCCGTCTTACTATGGAGAAAAAGTCGTTATTCGTGTTTTAGACAATTCATCTGGCGTCTATAAACTAAATGAAGTCAAAATGACTCCCGAGCATTTGCAAACAATGAAAGATGCACTGTCTCGCCCATACGGACTAATTCTTATTACTGGTCCAACTGGGTCTGGTAAATCTACTACACTTTACGCGATGCTTTCAGAACTTGATAGAGAAACTCACAACATTGTTTCTTTGGAAGACCCTGTGGAATATCATATTGATGGTATAACTCAGTCTCAAGTCCATGCAGCTATTGGTTATACTTTTGCAACAGGGCTTCGCTCTATTCTTCGCCAAGACCCGGACATTATAATGGTAGGGGAAATCCGTGATAAAGAAACAGCTGACCTGGCTATTCAGGCTGCTCTTACTGGGCACCTTGTTTTGGCAACCCTGCACACCAATAGTGCTGTTGGGGCTATTCCTCGTCTAATAGATATGGGAATAGATCCATATCTTATTGCACCAACTTTAATTTTATCTGTCGCGCAACGTCTTACAAGATCTTTTGCTAATGAAAATACCAAAAAGGCTATTCCAGTAGACGAAAGTATTACGAAGATGTGGGATAAGAGCATATCTGATCTTCCAGACTCTATAAAAGGAGCCCTGCCTAAGCCTGCCAATATGTATGAGCCAATTTTAACTCCGGAATTCCCAACAGGTCTTTCTGGGCGTGTTCCTGTTTTTGAAATGTTCTCAATAGATCAAGAAATGCAGCATTTAATACTCGCTAATCCTAAAGAAGACGATATTCTAAAGCTTGCTCGCAGTAAAGGCATGCTTACTATGAAAGAAGACGCAATGGTCAAGGCATTTGCTGGCAAGATTCCACTCAAAGAGGTATACTCTTTGTAGATATGGAATACAAAAATAACCTTGAGTCTTTATTAACAGAGCTTGATTCACGAGGTGGATCAGATATTCATTTTAATACTAGTGAAGCTCCAGCTATTCGTGTAGACGGAGAACTTTCTTTCTTGCTTAACCAAGAAAAGCTAACAGATAAAGATATCGAAGAATATCTAAAACTTTTTCTTCGAGATAACGAATATAATGAATTCAAAGAAAAATCTGACTTAGACTTTTCTTATACTAATAGCAAAGAAGTTCGTTTTCGTGGTAATGCTTATATGGAAAGTGGTCATCCTGCTATAGCCCTAAGACGTGTTCCAAAAGTAAAAACACTAAACGAGCTTGGTCTACCTGAATCTATAAAAGAATTTGCAAAACAAAAGCAAGGATTCTTTTTGGTTGTTGGTCCTATGGGGCAAGGTAAATCTACAACCATGGCTGCAATGGTAGAAGAAATAAACCAAACAAGACAGTCTCACATTGTAACTATTGAAGACCCTGTTGAATTTGATTTCGTACCGGTAAAATCTATTATTGACCAAAGAGAAGTTGGCCGAGATACAGAATCTTTTGATACTGCAATGAAATCTATTTTTCGAGAAGACGTTAATGTTATCTTGATAGGGGAAATGAGAACTCATGAGACAATGGCTGCAGCTGTTACAGCTGCTGAGACTGGACACCTTGTTATTTCAACACTTCACACAAACACCGCGTCTCAAACCATTGACCGTATTATCGATTCTTTCCCTGGTGAACAACAAGACCAAATTCGTCTACAGCTTGCGGGGTCTCTTATTGGTATTTTGTCTCAAAGACTTATACCTAAGATAAATGGTGGACGAGCATTAGCATACGAATTACTTGTTTCTACTACTGCTGTTGCTAATCTTATCCGTGAGAAAAGAACACATGAAATTCCAGTTCTTATAGAGACAGGTAGTGAACACGGTATGATAGATATGAACAAGATTTTACTAGAACTTGTAGAAAAAGGAGAAATAACTCTTGAGACAGCACTCGAATATTCAACAAATCCGGATGCTTTGAAATCAAGATACGCATAATTAAAAAAATATGAAGATTTTTGAATATCAAGGTTTATCCGCGGCAGGAGAAAAACAAATTGGCAGAATAGAATCTGTCTCTAGAGATAATGCTATAGAAACACTGCAGCATCGCGGTATTGTTATAACTTTAATAAAAGAAAATGTTCCTTCTAGTCTAAGCTCTATTTCTTTTTTAAATAAAGTTCCTGCTAAAGATGTTGTCTTTATGGCAAGACAAATCTCTACTTTGTTTGAAGCCAATGTTTCCGCTTTCAAAGCTTTTAGTCTTATTGCGGATCAGGCTGCTAATCCTATTTTAAAACAGCAGCTACAAAGTGTTACCAGCGATCTTTCTTCTGGTAGTACTATTTCTCAAGCCTTGTCTCAATATCCAGAAACCTTTTCTAATTTCTTTGTAAACATGGTCCGTGCCGGGGAAGAGTCTGGTAAGCTTTCTGAAACTTTTATATTCTTAGCTGACTATCTAGAGCGTCAATACGAACTAACAAATAAAACTCGTAACGCTCTTATTTATCCAGCTTTCGTTATTTTGGTTTTCTTTGCGGTTATGGTTTTAATGATGCGTTTCATTATCCCAAAGCTTGGAGAAATGATTACTGCTAGTGGTCAAGAAGTACCAGTCTTTACTACTATTGTTATTGGTGTTTCTACTTTCTTTGTTAAATACGGTTTAGTAATGCTAGTACTATTTGTTGCCATGGTAGTTACTTTTGCTCTTTTCTTGAAAAGTGAAGCCGGAAAGCTTTGGATGGACAAGATGAAGCTAGTTACTCCTGCAATCAAAAATCTTTACCAAAAACTTTATCTTGCTCGTATTTCTGATAACTTGGATACAATGCTATCTTCTGGAATACCTATTATTCGCACACTAGAAGTTACATCTACAGTTGTAGGGAATAGTATATATGAAAGACTAATAAAAGAAGTTTCAGAAGAAGTAAAAGCCGGAGTTAGTCTTTCTAATGCGCTTTCAAAACACAAAGAAATTCCAACTTTGCTTTCTCAAATGGTTCGCGTTGGGGAAGAGACAGGTATGCTTGGGCAAGTACTAAGAACCTTGGGTAGATTTTATCGCCGCGAAGTAGACCAAGCAGTGGATACTATTGTGGCTTTGATTGAACCTGCGATGATTATTGTACTGGGTGTCGGTGTAGGAATTCTTTTGGTCTCTGTCTTGATGCCGATTTATAATTTAGCAAATACAATTTAATAAAATAAAAATGTGGAGTTATCCACATTTTTATTTTATTTACTACTATGTAATGTTTTAAATGTTATAATAAACGTAATACCAATCGTTGATTATTTGTTTTAAAACAAATCTCTTTGGTACAAATATTATTAGATTTTATTTTATTCATACGTATGAAAAAAATGCAAAAGGGTTTCACCCTTATCGAACTTTTGGTCGTTATTGCGATCATTGGTATCCTATCGTCAGTTGTAGTTACTAGTATGAGCTCTGCTCGTACAAAAGCTAAGACTGCAGCTTTCCAAGCTGAAGCTTCTGGTATCACACCTGGTCTTGTATCAAAGTGTGATGTAGGAAATATCGTGTTGGCTGACTTCGGTTCTCCAACAACATATACTCCAACTATGACTGGGTTCACACAAAGTTGTGGTCCATCAGGGTCTGGAACATTTTCTCAGTCAATAACAGCTACAAACGGAGCGACTCTAAAAAATGGTACTGGTACTGGTACAGCTACTGTTACTGAGACAGGGGCAGTATTCCAATAATAATTAGACCTCTATCCTAGTTATTAACATAGCTCTCCCTTTCGGGAGAGCTTTTGTTTATGTTATTATATTTATAGTATTAGTATAGTTTTATTCCCTATGAAAAAAATGCAAAAAGGTTTTACTTTGATCGAACTCTTGGTTGTAATTGCAATCATTGGTATTCTCTCTTCGGTTGTAGCTGTTAGTATTGGTAGCTCTAGATCAAAAGCTAATATCGCAGCTTTTAAATCTGAAGCAGCAGCTTTTCCTGCAGCACTTGCTTCTATTTGTGATACTCGAGTTTTAGTTTTAGCAACAGACGTGCCTGCTGTGGGTAGTCATACTGTAGGTGTTGCCGTTTCTGGTAAAGACCCAACGTCATCTACTGTTTGTAGTAAAAGCGGTACAGGGAATTGGGCTGTAACAATAACAGCTACAAATACTGCAGTTGCTACTGCTTGTGGGACTGCAACTATTGATCCAACTGGTGTAGCATTTGCAAACCCTACTACTTGTAAATAATTCCAAGTTCTATTTATAAAAAACTATCTAATTTAAAAGATAGTTTTTTATTTTGTATGGTATAATAAAAAATAGTTATTCTAAACATTATCTATATGAGTAAAAATAAAAAAGGTTTTACCCTTATCGAACTTTTGGTTGTAATTGCAATCATTGGTATTCTCTCTTCGGTTGTGGTTTCTAGTATGACTAACGCAAGAACCAAAGCCAAGACTGCTGCATTCCAAGCCGAAGTCTCATCGACTGTAAAACCGTTTATTTCTATTTGTGATAAAAATGATATTGTTTTGGGAGATTTAGGTAGTCCTTCTACTTACGATGCTAGTACTGCTTTTACTACTCTTGTTCAAAGCTGTGGAGATACTGGTTTAACCACATTTTTCTTTACTGTTACTGCTACTAATGGGGCAGTAGCTACTGATGGCATTACTGTTGCAACTGTTGCTTGTAACCAAAACGGCTGTACCTTTAACTAGTTTAAACAATATTTAGTTATTTTTCGGTATAGTAAATACTATGATTGTGTTATAATTTGGCTATGAATGTAGCTATATATATTTTCTTTGGACTTTTAGGGCTGGTCATTGGGAGCTTTCTGAATGTTGTTATTTTAAGGCTACATACTAATCGTATTAGTAAAGGACGTTCTAAATGCACTCGTTGTGGGCACACATTAAAAACAATGGATTTAGTGCCGGTACTTTCTTTTATAATGCTTCGTGGTCGCTGCCGATATTGCAAAACAAGACTATCTATTCAGTACCCATTAGTAGAAATAATTACAGCCATTGTGTTCGCACTGCTTGCGTACAGAATAGGAATGGACTTTTACTTGTTTAGTTTTATGGGTATGCTTAGTTTTGCTTTGTATGCTATATCTTTTTGTTTACTTATCGCTATGTCTGTTTATGATATACACCATTTTGTACTGCCATGGACACTGATGCGCAAGTTCCTAATTTTTGCATTCTTTACGCCAATTATTCTTGGTTTATTGGGTAATGGAATTACACTTGAAAATTTTGTTGCTGGTTTTATTGTAGCTTTTCCTTTGTGGGCTGTTTGGTATTTTTCAAAAGGCCGAATGATTGGCTTCGGGGATATACAGTTAATGTGTGGTTTTGGATTCCTGCTTGGTATATCTGGCGGTTTTGCTGCAGTTATAATGGGTTTTTGGATTGGAGCTGGTTTTGTTTTTCTGAAAATGCTTTTGACTCGCACTATGCTTAGCGGTAAAACACCTGTACCATTTGGACCATTTTTAGTTGTTGGGTTATTTATTGCTTTTGTCTTTGGTATAACAATGAATTCTTTTATTATTAATTTAATCTAATATGAAGGTTTTTAATTTCAAAAAAACAAAAATAAAAGATCAGTCAGGTTTTACTTTAATAGAAATGATGGTTGTTATTTTTCTTGTTGTTATTATTTCCACAATTTCAATTTTACAAATCTCTTCACAAAGAAAAAGTGTTTATATTCAAAATACTGCTGACAATATTGCCCTAAGTATTAGAAATGCTCAAACTTTGGCTTTGTCTGTACGGTCTGCTGGGGGAATTGTTCCAAACTATAAAAATGGTTATGGTATTCATTTTGAATTAGGTGGGGGCAATGGTTCTTTCCAAGGTGCTAATGAAAAAACTTATGTATTATTTACTGATTACGAAGCAAATCCTGGTCCAGGTGGATGGGACCGCGCGTATCTTCAAAATTTTAATATGATGGCTGCTTGTGGTTCTCCAAACCAAACAATTGATGAATGTGTTTCAAGGACACAAATAGATACAGGGGACAAAATAACTGGTTTATCTCTTTGTTCTACTGCAGGGGGCGCGCCTTCATGTACACCTTTAAGTCCTGGTCAGGGATTAGATATTACTTTTTTGAGACCGAATCTTGATGCTTATTTTTGTATAAATTCTGCTTCTTCTGGTGGATGCCGTGGTCTTATGCCTACCACTGGTTATGCTGAAATTAATTTAACTAGTGTGACTGGTACAACCAAGACTGTAAAGGTTTGGTCTACTGGTCAAATCAGTGTTGAATAAAATTATGAAATCATTTTACTCTTATAAAAATAAAGGATTTACTCTAATAGAACTACTGGTTTGTTTAACCTTGCTTTCTATTGTAATTATAATTGCTGTTGGTCTTTTGATGACTACAAATGCTGAAGTCCGCCAAACAAGGCAAGAGAGAAGAGTAATGGATAATCTAACTTTTTCTTTAGAGCATCTCTCTCGCTCTATTGCTTATGGTCACGATTATGCTTGTTCTAGTATACCATCAGCTCCTCCATCTTCTTGTCCATTTATTCCCGGGCCGGGTTCTGATGCTTTAACTTTTCAGGGGACTTATCTTGGTGTTGCTTCATCTATTACATATCAAAGATTAATTAGTTCTAGTACGGGGCGTGGGTACATTGCTCGCTCTATTGGTTCAGCTGCTGCTGTTTCTTTGACGGATGATTTAGTTGATATTCAGGAGCTAACATTCTACGTGTCGCATGCAGAGCCTTATGGTGCAGACCCAGAGCAGCCTCGAGTAACAGTTGTTATTCGTGGAATATCTTATGCTTCTAATACTCCAAAATCTTTTATTATTCAAACAACTCTATCTCAAAGAGATCTAAAATTATAATTGTATGAAAAATAATATAAATAAAAATTCTGGATTTACTTTGATTGAAACTATTGTCGCAATATTTCTTTTGATGATGACTGTAACTGCTTTAATGCAACTTGTTTCTAAAATTCTTATTACTACTCGAGGGCAAAGACTGGAAGTAACTGCACAGTATTTAGCTCAAGAGGGAATGGAATATATTAGAAACAATAGAGACAGTGCTCTTAATGGTGGCGCTACTTGGTATACACCTGCATCTACAGATTTTGTGCAGCTTGGTCCAGGACCATGTCCTGCTGTTGGCGTAAGAACTCCTTCTCTTTGTTCTTGTACTTATGCTTCTGGTTCTCCTGGAGCTTGTAGTGTGGATCCAATATCTGACGAGATTACCGCTTGTCCTCCTTCGGGTTGTCCGGCTTTGGTTCGGGTGGATAGCGGCGGTAGACAAATAATGTGTACTCCTGGCAGTAGTTGTCCGGGGTCTAACTCTGTTATTGGGACTACTACTTTTGTGCGTAGTATTCGGTTGACCCCATCTACGAACCCAGATGAACTTTTTGTTGATATTCGTGTTGATTGGCTTGATACCGGCGGAGTAGCTAAAAGCAAAGTCATTAACACTAGTCTTTTGAATTGGTAGTATGAAACTAAAAAACAAAAATTCTGGGTTTGCGATACTTTATACAATGATGATAATTACCATTGCTGTAGGTATTTCTATGGGTGTGGCTAATATGGTCTACAAAGAAAGATCTCTTTCTCGTATCGGGCGTGATTCTTTAAATGCGCGTGCTGCAGCGGATGTTGGTATGGAATGTATGCTAGCCAAAGACAAGATGCCGACTTTTTTTGACCCAACTCTTGGATCATTCGCTTTGACTTGTGGTAGAGACTCATCAGGTAATCCTGTTAACTATATGGCAACACTGACGTCTACTACTCCTAGCGCGCCTCCTTATACTTCTTATAAATATACTGTAGACATTATAAATCCAGTTACAGGCCCGTGCTTTGTTGGCTATCTAGATAGGGATACTAGTGTTGTTCCATCTAAGACAAATATTAGCGTTCAAGGTTACAATATTTGTAGTAATACAAACCCTGCTCGCGTAGAGCGCGGTATTTTAGCTACATATGATTCTATTGCTGGTTCTGGTGGCGGCGGAGGCGGAGGAATTGTAGATGCTGTTGGTGGAAGTGTTGTAACAATTGGAAATTACAGAATTCACACATTTGCATCTGGCTCAGGAACATTTGATATTTTAAATTCTATCGGTGGATCAATTGAAGTTTTGATTGTTGGCGGCGGCGGTGGCGGCGGTGGCTCTAATAATGGCGGTGCTGGTGGCGGTGGTGGCGGCGGCGTAGAACAAATATCGTCTTTGGCTGTTAATACTAATGATTCTTTTTCTGTAAGCATAGGTAGTGGTGGTGCAGGTGGTATTGGTGGTTCAACTTGGAATGGCTCAAAAGGAGGAGACTCTATCTTTGGGATTTATACTGCTGAAGGAGGAGGGCGTGGGGCTCATGGTGTCGGAACTGGTATTGCCGGTGGTGCTGGAGGTTCTGGCGGTGGTGGCGGTTATGGCGGTGCCATGACTCCTTTTGCCATAGGTTATGGAGGTTTAGCTTCTGGGCTGCAGGGTTATAATGGAGGTAATGCAACTTTTGGAGCTGAAGGCGGCGGTGGTGGCGGAGCCGGAGCTATTGGAGGTAATAGTGTTAATGGTTTTGGAGGTAATGGTGGGTCTGGTTTACTGTCTTCGATTTCAGGCGCAGCTACAATCTATGGTGGCGGTGGTGGCGGAGGTTCATGGGTTGGCGTTCCGGGTTCTGGTGGCGGTGGCGGAGCTGGCGCAGGAAGCGTACGAGGTTTTAACGGTAATTCTGCTACGGGTTATGGTAATGGTGGTGGAGGTTGCGGAGGCCAAGTAGGAGCTACTACCTTGTGTAATGGTGGTGACGGCAGTGGGGGTATTGTAATCATTAAATACCGATTTCAGTAAAATCTGCTAAACTAATAATACCGTTATGGAAAATGAATCTGTAAAAAATCGAATAGATAAACTTCGGGAGCAAATTTCTGTTTTGCGTTACAAGTATCACACATTAAATGACCCGTCTATAACGGACGATGTTTACGATTCGCTAACTCGAGAATTGCATGACCTGGAAAAACAATATCCGCAGTTTGCTGACCCAAATAGCAGTATTAACCGTGTAGCCGGCAAACCTTTGGAATCTTTTACCAAAGTAAATCATGATTCTCGCATGATGTCTTTGAACGATGCTTTTTCAAATGATGAAGTCTATGAATGGGAAAAAAGAATAACCAAACTATTACCAGAAAAAACAAAGTTTCATTATTTTTCAGAATTAAAGTTAGATGGTCTCGCTGTTTCTTTGATATATGAGAATGGTATTTTTATTCGCGGCGCAACTCGTGGAGACGGTTTTATCGGGGAAGACATTACTGAGAATTTAAAAATGATTGGTAATATTCCTTTAAAACTAAAAGGAAATTTTCCTAAAAAGTTAGAAGCTCGCG
>CAZWBZ010000001.1:0-7486 GCA_964632605.1 uncultured Candidatus Saccharibacteria bacterium | reverse complement strand
ATTAAATAAACAAAACGAGAAATCAGGAATGCAGCCTTTTGCTAATACTCGTAATGCTGCAGCGGGTAGTCTAAGACAGCTTGATCCACAAATAGCCAAAGAGCGAAGTTTAGATTTTTTTGGCTGGGATATTAGTTTTACGTCTAGTGAATTTCCTGAACTAAAATTACATTCAGAAAAACATAAACTACTTAGAGATTTAGGTTTTCAAACCATGCCGCAAGAAAAACTTTCTAGTAGTCTTTCTGGAGTTTTTGAATTTATCGAAGAGGTAGGCAAAATAAGAGAAGATTTTCCTTATGGAACAGACGGCGTTGTGGTGACTGTGGACGAGCAAGACTTGGCCGCTGTTATTGGTATTGTTGGCAAGGCTCCTAGATATTCTATTGCTTATAAATATCCAGCAGAAAAGTCCACAACTATCGTTTTAGATATTACTGTAAATGTTGGCCGTACAGGAGCAATGACTCCTTTGGCGCATTTTAAACCAACGCTTGTTGCAGGTTCCACTGTCTCCAAAGCTACTCTGCACAATATTGACCAAATAAATCGTCTTGATATTAGAATTGGTGATACTGTTGTTATTCAAAAGGCTGGAGACGTTATTCCCGAAGTGGTAGAAGTCCTACCTAATATGCGAACAGGTAAAGAGAAAAAATTTACTATGCCGTCGTCTTGCCCAGTGTGCTCTGGCATTGTTGAACAAAAAGACGGAACTGAAAAAAATAAAACATCTGTTGCTTTTTACTGTATTAACAAAAATTGTCCAGCAAGAAACCGCCGCGGACTGCAGCATTTTGTAAACGTTTATGAAATTTATGAAATAGGTCCCAAAGTATTAGACCGCTTAAAAGAAGAAGGTCTTATTAGTGATGCAGCTGACTTGTTTACATTAGTTGATTCTGACCTGTCTGGACTGGAGCGATTTGGCGCTAAGTCTGCATCTAATATTATTAATTCTATTTCATTACACAAAAAAGTTTCTTTTTGGAGATTTTTGTACGCACTTGGTATTATTCATGTGGGGGAACAAACCGCGCAAGACTTGGCAAATAATTTTTCAAATTTAGAAAAATTAACCAAAGCAACTATTGAAGAAATTAATGATATCGAAAATATTGGCCCAGCTGTATCTAATAGTATCTTTGAATATTTTAGAACAAAAGAAAATATAAATTTTATCGAAAAACTTTTTAATAATGGTGTTAGTATTGTATATACTAAACAAAATAAGTCTGGTAAATTTGTTGGCCAAACTTTTGTTTTGACAGGAACTTTGGGGGAGATGTCTCGCGATGATGCAAAAAAGAAAATAATTTTTGAGGGCGGCAAGGTTTCAAGTAGCGTGTCTGTAAAAACATCTTATGTTGTTTTTGGGGAAAATCCTGGGTCTAAGTATTCTGATGCGGAGAAGTTGGGTGTAAAAATCCTGCCCGAATCCGAGTTTTTGAAAATGCTTGAAAATTAGGGTATACTAGCCCTATGACCTATGAAGAAATAGCTAACCTTGGGAACTTGGTAAATATTACCGTTACCGAGCCTGAAAGCCAGGATTTAATACCTAAAATGGAAGGAATACTTGGTTATATTGACCAAATTAAGTCCATAGAAGTACCTACTGGGAATTCCATGGATAATTCTTTTGAACCATTCTTGAGACAAGATCTACCTGTAGATTCTAATTTTAAAGATGATTTCTTAGGCCAAGTTCCAGAAAAAGAAAACGGCTATGTAAAAGTAATCAAAGTTTTAGGTAGTGAATAATATGATAGAACTAGAAAAACTAACTATAAAAAAATTGCACGAAATGTATGTTTCTAAAACAGTTACTGTTTCAGAAGTTGTTTCTGCATACATGCAAAATATCAAAGAAAAAAATGAAGAACTAAATGTTTATTTAGAAGTTTTTTCTGATACTGAAGAGTATATTAAAATAGCTCAGGAGAAAATAGATAACGGTACTGCATCTTTTCTTACTGGTGTACCAGTAGCAATAAAAGATAATATGCTTTGGCAGGGGCACCATGTTACATCAGCATCAAAGATGCTTGTTGGTTATGTTGCTAATTATTCTTCACCTGTAATTTTAAAATTACTCGAAGAAGGCGCTATTATAATGGGGCGCACAAATATGGACGAATTTGCTATGGGCGCTTCTACAGAGAATTCTGCATTTGGTCCTACAAAGAACCCAATTGATACATCTTTAGTTCCTGGCGGGTCATCTGGTGGGTCAGCGGCTGCTGTTGCGGCTAATATGGCGCTTTGTGCTATAGGGTCCGATACTGGTGGATCTATTCGTCAGCCTGCAGCTTTTTGTGGGGTAGTAGGAATGAAGCCTACTTATGGTTTTGTTACCCGTTACGGTCTTATTGCTATGGCATCATCATTGGACCAAATTGGCCCATTTGCAAAAAATTGTACTGATGCAGAAATTTTATTTAATGCATTAAATTTTTACGACAAGAATGATTCTACTTTAATTCCAATGGAAAAAAGAGAAGTAATGAAAAAAGCTTCTGGTAAAAAAATTGGGGTACCGTATTCTTTTATCGAAAAAGGTGTAGATGCCGAAGTTAAAGATGCTTTTGATAAAACAATTTCTGGTCTAAAAGCCCAAGGCTACGAAATAGTAGATACAAAATTACCTACAACTCCATTATCTTTAGCAGTGTATTATATCTTAATGCCAGCCGAAGTCTCTAGTAACTTGGCACGTTTTGATGGTATTCGCTATGGTAATAAGCCTGATCCTGCGCCAATAAATTCAATAACTGATTTTTATAAAAATGTAAAAACAAATTTGTTTGGAGCAGAAGTAAGACGTCGCTGTATCTTGGGTGCTTTTATTTTATCTCATGGTTATTACGATGCTTATTACAACAAGGCTATTGCGCTGCAATCTGCAATCAAAAAAGAATTCGCAGAAGCATTTAATGATGTTGATTTTATTATGATGCCTACTACTCCGACATTGCCTTTTAAATTAGGGGAGAAGTCTGGAGACCCACTAGCTATGTATCTAGCGGACTTGTTTACTGCGCCAGCTAACATCGCAGGTCTTCCGGCTATTTCTGTACCTGTTAAATTTAATGAGAGCAGTTTACCTGTAGGTGTGCAAGTTATATCTAAAGAAGGTTCTGATTTTAATTTGTTTACCATTGGGACTGATATCGAAAACTTGGTATAATATATTTGTATGAATACTATTTTGGCGCAAGCAATAAACTATAATAGTAATATTTATTCTGAAAATAATTATACAGAAAGCGTACCTGTAAAAAGTAATCTAGAAGTTTTATTTACAAAAGTTAGTATTATTTCAGGAACAATATCTGCTTTTTTTGTTGTAATTATAGCGTACGCTCTTATTCGTATGTTTATGATACAAAAACACGAGGTAGAGCATCGTGACCATGCTGTACACGAATATTTAGCTAAAAAGGCTTATGATGCTAAAAACCCACGTTGGGAATTAATTCAAAATTTAATTCAAAGTCCTGCTGAAGCCGACTGGCGTATGGCAATAATAGAAGCTGACGTATTATTAGAAGAAGCTTTGATTTATGCTGGTTTTACAGGTTTTGGAGTAGGGGAAATGCTAACTAGCGCTAACCCAAAATCTTTTTCTAGCTACCAAGCTGCATGGGAAGCCCATAAGGTTCGTAACGACATATCCCATCTTGGATCTAGTTTTAAGCTAACAAAAGAAGACGCCGTACGTACATTAAATTTATACCGTCTTGTAATGGAAGAGTTCGGAATAATCTAAAATATAATAAATAAAATAACCCCACGAGATGTGGGGTTATTTTGACAAATACAATAAATATGTTACTGTGTGACAAATATATTATATAATGAAAAAGAGACTAAATTTACCACACGGCTTATTGATTACAGGGCAAAGTGGATCGGGCAAAGGAACTATTGTAATGATACTTAAAAAACTGGCAAAGAAATATGGTTTAGAACTTTACTTCTCAAGTTGCGGGGACGATATCCGCGCGGCCTGTGAATCAGGTAGCTATATTGGCGATAAGATGAGGAGGATAAATAATCAAGGCTTAAGACAGCCCAGCTGGATTGCTACAGCATTTACTTTTATGGGTATTCTTAAGGATTTAAAACCTGAGCAGTATGCAATTTTTGAAGGTATGCCGCGCAGTGTTAGCCAGTTTTATCAAATGCAGGAGCTCTTGGAGTTTAACTATCTTGGTAGTATGCAAATTTTAGAAGTTGCAGCAAGTACTGAAATTTGCAGAGAACGTTTAATTAAAAGAGCCATAGAAGAAAAAAGAGAAGATATCTGTATTGATGGCAAGCCTGGCGTTCCAGATATGAAAAAGATTGAAACCAAGTTAGCTTGGTATACAAAAGATGGTCATAAAATTATTGATCTTGCTCATAAAAAAAATATGGCATTATATATAAATAATGAAGGTACTCTTTTTGAACTAGAGCAGCACTTGGAAGCCATGTTCGTACACTAAAAATATTTAACTAACAAAACAAAAAAACAGGGGAAACCCTGTTTTTATTTTATTTCGGCGATAGATTCGATCTGGAAAGTCTTGCTTTGTTTGCTTTTATATTTGGTTAGCTTTTGAGTAGTGCCATCTTTTTTAACTTCTAATTGGACTACTAGTCCGCCCATAGTTGCTGTACTGAAATTTTGGTCGAACATAAAATTACCTAGACTATATATAATAGGTTTTTCTTTATAGTATTTTATTTCTTGGGGAACATGAGGGTGGTGGCCTACTATAACGTCAGCCCCATTGTCTATTGCTTTCTCCGCTAAAGATTTTTGTCTTGCGTTAAATTCTTTGTATTCTTCTCCCCAGTGGAATGAAACCACCAGTACATCTGATTTTAATTTGGCTTCTTTAATTATATTTTCAAAATTTTTATCACTAGCTAAAAGAATCCCAGCATTTTTACTTGTTGCTTTCATCCATTCTGGGCCAACATCTGAAAACCCAATAAAACCAACTTTAATATTGTTTACGTTTATAATGCGTACAGTCTTTGCATCATCGTAACTATATCCTGCTCCTGTCCAAGCAATATCGCCACCTAATAAATTGTTTATTGTGTCTACAAAAGCAGCATTTGTATAATCTCCAACGTGGTTATTTGCAAAGCTGACAATATCTATGCCTGTATTTTTCAAAACAGGTATTGTTTCTGTAGGCATACGAAAAGAATAAATACTGCCCACCTTGTGGCCTTCTTTAGACACTGGGCCTTCTAGGTTTATGAAAGAAATATCGTCGGTCTTAAATATGTCTACATTTTTAAATAAAGCATTAAAGTCTCCACCCAAATTTTTGGTTACAGAATATTCCACCCCACGGTCAGCCATTACGTCTCCGGCAAAAGTTATCGTTGCATAATCTTTTTGTTCTTTTTTCTCAGTTACTATGTTTGCCAGGGAATTAGCTATATTAGTAGTTTCTGCTTTGGAATTACTATAAAGACGCAGGCCTAAAAACCCAAATATAACTAAAAGTATTACAATAGCAGCTAGTCTCTTCATTTGCGTAGTCTAGTACAAAAAACAGGGTATTGTCAAAAAAATAAAAGACTTTTCCTATACTGCAAATAATTAGTGTGATATTATAAGTAATATAAAACATGAAATTTTCTATTTCTCGTATTTTTTTAAGTATATTTATAATGCTGTGTGCAGTCTTGCCGCACAATTTTGCTTTTGCTGTAAGTCCTACATCTATCAAGCCTGCTAATATTCAAACAGTAGAGATTTCTCCAGCTCAAAAAACAGGGTCTTTCATAGAAGGAGCGCTTTTTGAAGTACCTATTTATATTAATACCAAAGGTCAAAACATAAACACCATAAAGTTGTCATTAAGTTTTGATCCTAAAAAAATCAGCATAGTTGATGCTTCTGGGGGGACTTCGATTATTTCTCTTTGGATAGAATCTCCTACATTTAATAATAAAAATGGAACAGAAAAAATGACCGGGGTAATTACCAATGGTATTACCACAGATTACGGCGTTATTGCTACTGTTACATTTAGAGCTCTTGCTCCTGGGGATGCAACGCTAACCATAAAAGACGATTCTCTGGTTCTATTAAATGACGGGTTTGGAAGCGAGGCTAAAATTCAGGCCGTTCGTGGTCAGTACACAATATTACCAAAACCTCCGGGTGGGGTGCGTATATATTCCCAGACACATTCTGTACAAGATCATTGGTATAACAGCAGTAGCCCTGTTTTTGACTGGGATAAAGATCCCGGCGCTACTGGTTATTCTTTTGCTTTTGATGACAAGCCCAACACTGTTCCAGGGAATACTGTTATGACAAAAGATAATACATTTGGCTATCAAGATGTCGGTGACGGTGTTTGGTATTTCCATTTAAAAGCTCAAAAAAAAGGTTTCTGGGGTGAAGCTACTCATTTCCAAGTTAGAATAGATACCAAGCCTCCAGAGTCCTTTAAACCCGCTGTAAACTATATAAAGTCAGGAGATACACGCAAAGCTTTCGTTGTATTTGATACAAAAGATAAATTGTCAGGTATCGACCACTACGAAGTAAACACTATTGATATTTCAAAATCAGAAGCAGACGATGCACCTGTATTTATAGAAACAAGCAGTCCTTATTTGATTTCTCTTTTGCCTAACTCAAATGTGCATGTTATTGTGCGCGCCTTTGATAAAGCCGGGAATGCTAGTGATAACTATACTGTAGTAAAGGATGAATTCTTGGTTATTCATTTCTTGCGTACACATATAATTTCTATACTTGTAATAGTTCTTCTTATTTTGATTTCTTTGATCTTGATGCATTATTTTGTTACACACAAAGTAGTGTCTCATCTTAAATATGTTTATCAGCTTTTGAGAAATAGTAAGGAAGAATAGTATGAAAAGGATAAAATATTTTAACGAGGTTAATATAACATCAAAACATTTTGTTACGCCGCTATTAGGTATTATATTTTTTGTCTTCGTATTTCTAAGTACAACTTTTGTATTATCTTTGTTTGAAAGAAATAATCTTAATAAAGCTGTACAGGCTTTTAATTCAGGAATAGCTACTAGGATGAGTAGTGTAAATTATTACAACGCTTACGGGTTTAATTTTGTAGATCAAAATTTAAAAGATAATATTAGCCTGTACCTAAAGTCTGATACAAATATTTTAAATTCTAATAAAACAGGGGAAACGGTTTCTATAGTTGGCAAAGATTATTTTGTTAAAAAAATACCTTTTAATGATTTAGATAATTTAAATAGTGGAAGTTTGATCTTTGTACCAGTTTTAACATTGCTTCAAAAGATCGTTCTGGTTCTTTTGGTTCAGACAATTTTAATCACTATATACGTACTAATAAAACACAATAAGAAAGATTAAAAAGAAAAAACTCCATTAATGGAGTTTTTTCTTTTCTTTGCGCGGACTGGTGGACGAAGTGAGAACTGGTATTATAAAGCACCATACTCATAA